>CALJKZ010000405.1 GCA_937983085.1 uncultured Gemmatimonadales bacterium | reverse complement strand
CTCGATCCGGACCTTACGAACGGGTCCGTGTCGTGGGACGCTCTCGATTCGTTGGCCCACGCCTGGGACACGGCCCAGGTCTTCACCACGGAGGCCCGCGATTCCACGGGGGTCCGCCGGATGGGGAGGGCCGCCATCCCCGCCGTCTTCTACCGCATACGAAAGCTCACGGACAACCAGCGAGAGGAGGTATGGCGCTTCCTCCGGAAGGACTCGCAAGCGTGGCGTCGACATGACATGGACGAGGTCTTCGATCGGGTTGGGTCGCAGGAGCTGATCTCGTTGGAGTACTACCAGTATTACCTGGACGACGAGGGCATCTCCGGCCATCCGCAGGACATCGAATTCAGCTTTCTCTTCTTGCCCGCCGAGCCGGTCCTTCGCTGCGAGTTCCGCATGTTGGTCGGCGCCGGACACGACGCCCGCACCGCGAACAACGTTCTGGTCCTCCGCCGGGACGATCCGCCGGGAAATCCTCATCACATCACGGTGGAGCTGGGCGGGCACGCCAGCGCCCCTTCCCGCGATCGGGGTGACGGATTCCGGCAGGGCTGGGACGCGAACTGGCACGCCGCCGAGGCTTGGGGCACGCGCGACATCATCGCGTTCACCGGCACGTCGTTCACCGGGCCGTATCGCGCCGGTATGACCCTGGCCCGCACGACCGAGGGCATCGAGAACACGGTGTTCCGCTACACCGATCCCGACATCTGGCGCCGGACCGACGAGGTCTGCGACACCTGCGACGTCCGCGACTACTACCTGCTCGAGGTCGAGCCCTTCGAGCGCCTGGCCAAAGCGATCGAAACGACGTGCGTCGAGTGCGCCCAGAACGCGCTCTACGAGATCGAGGAGGCGCTCGACGACAGCTATAGGGGGTCCTCCTTCCATGACCCGACCGTGACCGAGGAGCTACTGGAGAGCCTTCAGCCGTGGCTGGCCGGCCTGCACGTGCGCGGCGAAGGCCGGAAGTCTCCCTCGAATCACAGCATCTGGCAGCACAAGCACTACCAACGCTCGCCGACGCTGATCCTCAAGGACCATCTCTACCCCCAATCGATCCGCTCCATCCAGGGGCTGTCGGACCTCCTTCGGCAATTCACCTACGGACTCGGGTCCGTGCCGGACCGTGAGCACGAGGTGTACCTCGGCTTCGCGATTCCACGCATCGACTGGGGCGTCGACCTGAAGGGTGTGGTCGAGGTCCAGGTCGGGATCGCCTTCTCGCGGTGGGCCGGAGACGCCGAGTCCGACCTCACCCTGGCCCTTCAGTACGACCGGGAGTACCGGGAGCGCCTCGGTTGGTACGCCCGAATCGCGTACACGTCGGACCGTGACGAGATCGCAGGCTATCCGGAGGCACGACCGATGACCGTGAGCGGGGGTCTGTCGCTCCTGCTCTTCAGCGATGACGGGATTCGTGGCAGCAAGGTCGCGCAGGTAGTCGGCCTGCTGCCGGGCAATATCGTACGGTTGAGGGTGGGTCCGCGCTTCGACGTCCCCCGCCGAGGGCTCCTGGACTTCGGGCGAGGCGGAGTCGAGATCTTCCTCGCCCTTCGGCAGTGAACGGACGGCGTGTCCCGACCGAGCGCTAGCTGCCGGTGAAGACCAGGACCGCACCCGGAGCCGGCGCGGTCCAGTCGACGGGAAGTCGGTTCATCTTCTCGACGAACTCCGAGTAGAACGTCCCGAAGATCGGCTTCGGGTCGGGCTCCTGGGGTGTGAAGAAGTCCTCCCAATGAGAGGCGATCACGTAGTCGGGCTCGAGGTGCTCGACGAGATCGCCGGGATATCCGTCTTCCCACTTGTGGCCGGGTGCCGTGAGTAGAGCGACGAGCGGGACGTCTCCGTCGAGCGCGGTATCCGGCGGGAACCCGTCGTCGGCCGTCCCGGGGCTGTCGTTGTAGTGGATCCGGAGCGCCGGTTCCCCGTCTGGCCGGAGCACCTCGATGAGGTACGCGTACGTCTCTCCCACCTTCCAATCCCCGGCGCGGCTCGGGAGTGTCGGGCGGGGCGTCCGCTGGTGACCCTGGAACAGCTCCACCCGCCAGAAGTGCTTCGAGTGATCCGAACGAATCGCCATCCAGCGGAAGCGCCCGGAGGTCGAGGAATACCACTGCCCCGGCTCCCTTCGGGTCGCCGCCGAGTCGGTCTCGATCGCCACGACACGGTTCGGATCGGGCATATCGCTCAGGATCAGGTTGCGCACGGTCGGCGCCCCGTACACGCGGGCTTCGGGCCGATAGGTGCGCACGATGTACGGCACGTCCATGAGGTGGTCATAGTGCCCGTGGCCGATCAGGACGGCATCGACGTCGCTGAGGTCGTGGCCCTCCAGTCCGCGATCGACTCGGGCGGTGTCGACCCGAATGCTCGCGAAGAGCACCTGCAGCATGCTGGGGTTGGAGAAGAACGGACCCGTCAGGATCGCCTCGCTCCCCGCTCGAACGATGAAGCCTCCGCTGCCGAGGTAGGTCACCTGCACGTCGCCGAAGTCTCCACCGAGCACGACGGGCTGCATGGGCGCCGGGGGCACGCCGGTCACGGGCCAGCTGTCGTCCCGGGGCTCGTCCAGCGCGGAGCTGAAGCCGGCGGATGCACACGCGGACGTGGTTGTGGCCAACATCAATAGCAGCCCTCGCCAGACGCACATCACGTGCCTTCCTCGGTCGGCGGCCACTCCGGACACGGAAGCAGCTCGGGCGAGGGGCCGATCCGCACACGCCCGATGAGAGGGAAGTGGTCCGAGCCGCGCCGGTCTCCGTACCTCGTGACGCACGACTGCCAATCGTCCGGAATCCGAAACATCATGTGGTCGAGTGTGAAGATGAACGAGAGAGGACCGGTGGGCTTGCCGACGCTCTCGTATCGGGGGAAGGCCGCCGACAAGACGTCGAGCGCTCCCTCGCGGGAGGCGATGGTGTTCAGGTCACCCGCGACCAGGCCCACGGGCGCGGGGTAACGCTCGAGCGCCTGGAGCAGCCCGCGAGCCTGGCGCTCTCGCCCACTCGCGTTGATGAGATCCGTCGACCTTCCTCGGTTGTCGAGGTGCGTATTCACGATCTGGATGTCGATCGGCACGCCGTCCGCCGCAGCGAGGGTCACGGTCGCGGCGACGGCCACTCGGCGTTGGCGCTCGAACGGCAGCTCGATGGCGACGAGGTCGGTCATCGGCAGCCGGGTCAGGATGGCATTGCCGCGATCCTCGGCGGGTCCCGGATCGTCGTTGTCTCCGTTGCGCATCGAAGGCGCATAGAACAGCGACATCCCGAGGGCTGCGGCTACATCGGAGATCTCGGTGGGCGTGTCCGGGCGCCGATCGGCACCGAGGCGGCCGGCCCCCTTGGGCAACGCGGGAGGTCGCGCGGGAACCGCGTTCTTTGCTGCGTACGTCTCCTGCACGAGAACGATGAGGTGCTCGCCGGGAACCCCCTCGAGCGCCATGAGGCTGTCCACCTCCCGGATCGTCGAGACCAGCGCAGCTTCACCTACCGCGACGTTCCATGTCATCACGACGAAGTCGTTGGAGGCGACCGACCCGTGCGACCTGATGTCCGCGATCGGCCGACCGACGGCGGCACACCACCGATCCAGATGGGCGCGGTCCTCCAACTCGGGCGACTGGGCGGGGCCCACGAACGCCACCGGCTGCGTCGCGACACCAGGGCGGGTCGGGACCGGGTCCGAACGACAGATCGGAGGCACCATGGGGCCCATTGCCGGCACCGGAGCCGGGCCGCACGCCGCGAGCGGTGAGAGTGCGACGAGGCACGAGAGCGCGCGGGGAGAGGGGACGGGTGAGGGCACCGGGTCAGGGTCTCCGCACAGGAT
>CALJKZ010000404.1 GCA_937983085.1 uncultured Gemmatimonadales bacterium | reverse complement strand
GAACACGGTCATCACGGCGAGCACCACGCTCACGATCTTCCCGGTGACCAGCGTCGACGTCGCCACCGGCGCCGCATCGACGATCTGGTCCGATCCCTGGCTCCGCTCCCTCCACACGGCTTCGCCGGCGAAGATCGTGGACAGGATGATCATGAAGAGGAAGAACTCCTGGGCGATGAGCTCGGCGACGAGGTAGGTGACCGGCCACGTCGTGACGCCGTACAGCTGGTCGGCGTACCACGCGCTCATGGCGGAGTCGATGGTGGCGATGAGGAGGATGGCGATGAACGCCTTGTCCTTCAGGATGTGCCGATACGAAGCGAGGGCCGTGTCGGCGAACTGCCGGCGTGCCGTCGCCGCGCCGAAGGTCGGACGCGCCACGCCGTCGCGAACGGGGGGCGCGGGCTCGGGCTGCTTCTTCGGCTTCTTCGTCGCCTTGTTGGCCGTCACCTCGAGACGGAAGGAGGCGATGGCGACGACGGCGACGAGCACGCCCACGCCTACCCAGATGGCCCGGTTGGTCAACGTGAAGCCGTCCAGCGGAATCAACTGGGTGTTCCGTTCGGCCACGGTCCAGTACCGCGTCGTCAGGTCCAGGCTCATGAGGCCGAAGATGTCGACGGCGTTGGTGAGCCAGTCGAGATCGAAGTTCTGGGTCCAGTTGCCGGCGATGCTCCACGCGGCCAGCAGGGCGATGCCGCTGGTGTAGACCGCCACCAGACTGCGGGTGAGGGCCCCGATGGCGTAGAAGATGGCGCTGACGAGGAAGAGCGTCGTGGTGCCGTAGAGCAGGAACGGCTGGACGTGGAACCAGAGGTTGGGTGCCTCGAGGAGCGTCTCGGGGTCGGCCCACGGCACCAGCGTTCCGAGGAAGCTCCCGATGGGAATCGCCGAGTAGACCACTACCATGACGGCGAAGCCGCCCAGGAAACGACCTGCCAGATAGCCGAGACGGGTGAGATGGGTCGTGAAGAGGAGCTCGTGGGTCTTGACCCGGAAGTCGCGGAGAAGCGACGTGCCGACGATGGCCACGGTGAAGACGGTCCCGAGGGCGGTGAGGACCGTGGTGGCCTGGGCGAGGGCATAGGGCGAGTTCCGCTTCACCAGCCCCGCTGCGCCAATGACGACCACTGCGTCGGAGGAGATCAGGAAGAGGCTGAAGAGGAAGAGGATCCCGAGGTACAGCCACGTCACCGGCCGCCGGAGATGGTAGGTGAGCTCGAAGCGTAGGATGGGCCAGAACATCAGACGCTCCGGGCGGCGGCTTCGCCCACCTGATGGAAGTAGACGTCCTCCAGGGCCGGTTCGACGCTCTGGAAGCCGGCGCCAGGCGCATCGTCACTCCACACGTGGATGAGGGGCTCGCCTGCCTGAAGGCGTATGGAGATGACATCCAGGTCGTTCTGGTGCGCCTCCAACTCGTCCCGGCCCACCTTCTTTCGCCACACTTTGCCACGAGCGCCCTCGAGGACCGCCGCGGGATCGCCTTCGAGTACGACCCGCCCGCGATGGATGATGGCCATGGAGCTGCACAGCTCCCGCACGTCCTCGACGATGTGCGTGGACAGGATCACGACGATGTCCTCGCCGAGCTCCGCCAGGAGGTTCAGGAAGCGATGGCGTTCCGTCGGGTCGAGGCCCGCCGTCGGCTCATCCACGATGAGCAGCTTCGGATCGCCGGCCAGCGCGATGGCGATGCCCAGGCGTTGCTTCATCCCGCCCGAGAATCCACCCACCGCCTTGTCCTTCGATTCCCAGAGGTTGGTCTTCACCAGGAGGGACTCGACGAGCTCCGTTCGCTCATTTCGTCCGGTGATGCCCTTGAGGGTGGTGAAGTGGTCCAGCACCACCTTCGCCGAAAGGTTGGGATAGAGCCCGAACTCCTGCGGGAGGTAGCCCAGGACCTTCCGCACTTCGTCGGGCTGCGCCAGCACGTCGAGGTCGCCCAGGTGGATGGACCCGGTATCCGGGCGCTGGAGCGTGGCGATGGTTCGCATGAGGGTCGACTTTCCGGCCCCGTTGGGGCCGAGGAGCCCGAACATGCCCGGATCGATGGTCAGCGTGACATCGCTCAGGGCCTGGACTCCGCCCGGATACGTCTTGGAGAGCCCTTCGATGACGAGACGCACGTCCTTCCTCCACCACGAAATCTTTGCCTGTCCGCGGTACCCGACGGGTGGCGGGTACACGATCGAGGGGTCACGGTACGGTCCGGGGGTCCCAGGGGCCAGCGAGGCGCGCCATTCCAGCTTATCGCCGGCCTTCGCGGGGCCCGAAGCGGGGCGCGAAAGCCGCTGGAGCGGGCCGGCGGCATGCCCCCCGGCCCCTGGAAGGGGAATGGCACGGATTTTCCGACAAGGGCAGTGATCGACACGAACTCCGGACACGAAGCCGAGGTAGAACGCTCATGGATGCGAAGCCGAGAACGTGGTACGGTACCCTCGGGCTCTGTGTGGCGGTGCTGGCTGCGTGCGGGGACAGTCTCACCGGCCCGGAGGCCGCGGACCCCCGTGTGGTCGAGTTCGTGGAGCTTCTCAACGACCACCGGGTCGATGTCGGATGTCCGGTCCTCGAGTGGCACGGTGCGGCGGCCGAGGTGGCGGAAGCCCACTCGGCGGACATGATCGCCCGGAACTACTTCGCCCACACGAATCCGGACGGCGACTCCCCGTTCGATCGCATGACCAATGCCGGCATCTCCTACTCCGGCGCTGCGGAGAACATCGCCTACGGGTACTACGACGCCGCCTCGGTCCTCCAGGCCTGGATCGACAGCCCCGGGCACCGGGCGAACATCGAGAACTGCGCTCTTCGGCAGCACGGGGTGGGTATCGTGGTCACGCGCGGCACGCACCTGTTCCTGACGACGCCCTGAGGTATGCGGAGTCCATCCGGCCGCCACCGGTGGCGGCCTCGCGGGTGCACGCCTACCGTGTCGGTCCGTTTTCGGACCGACTCACCCGCACCATGGCCATCATGCTCCGTCGCACGCTCTCCGGCTTCAGCCGGGCCCTAGCCCTCCTCGCTCTCGTCGCCGTCCCGGCGGCCGCCCCTCTCGGCGCCCAGGAACTCCCACAAACGTGGCAGGAGGAGCAGAACTTCCGCTCGGGGCCCACGCCCTTCGAGCCGTTGATGGCGTTCTGGTACGAGCTCGACGCCATCAGTCACATCGTGAACATGCGACCGCTGACCCACACGCTCCTCGATCGGGAGATGTACACGGTCACCATCGCCGACCCGCCCATCACGAACCCGGAGGACGCGGTACGCTCGGGGAAGACCATCGTCCTCCTGGCCCCGTCGGTGCACGGCGGTGAGGTCTCGCCGAAGGAGTCGGTCCAGCTGGTGGCGAAGGAGTTGGTGGCGGGCGACCTCCGCAGCGTGCTCGACGACGTCATCGTAGTGGTCGTGCCAATCATCAACCCCGACGGGGGTGAAGTGCGGCGCCGGACCAACGAAGCGGGCTACGACATGAACCGGGACTACGTGAAGCTCGAGTCCCAGGAGATCCACGCTCTCGTCACCCAGGTCATGAACGAGTGGACGCCCGACATCCACGTCGACGGTCACCATGGAGGGTCACCGCCCTATGTCATCACCTACCAGGGCACGCTGAATCCCGCCGCCGACGAGGAGCTGCGGAGATATCCCTACCAGAACATCTTCCCCCGCCTCCGTGAGGCGGTGGCGGCTGAAGGATACCGGGCCTTCGACTATTCGGGAGTCCGGACCCAGGACGGGGAGCGCGGATGGGGCTCCACGTCGGTGGAGCCACGGAAGCACCACGTATACACGGGCCTGACCAACTCCATCGGCATCCTGCTGGAGACGCCAAACGCGCGGACGCTCTTCCGCAACGGATCGCTCGAAGCGATCGCCGAAGAGGAGCGGTACTACCATCAGGTTCGCGGCGGCTTCCTGGCCACCAGCGAAATCCTTCGCGTCGCCGCCGACAACCGCGACGAGATCCGGGCCCTCACTACCGGGTCCCGGATGCGTGCGGTGGAGGCGGGAGCCCAGGGAGGCGATCCCATCGTCCTGGAGTACGAGCTCACGAACCGGGGCGACGAGTCCGTGTGGATGCCCGACGAGGACGCGACCGGCGGGTACTCGCTTCAGACCGTTCCGGTCTTCCTCGAGTGGGTGCCGACGCGCACGACGACCCGTCCCGTGGGCTATCTCCTGCCCCCGGCCATGGCGTCCATCGTTCCGCTGCTCCAAGACCACGACATCTCCGTCTACCGATTCCGCGAGCCGGCCACCCTGGACGCCGAGGTCTACTACGCCACCGACGTGAATCGCGACTCGTACTTCCAGGGCCACTACCTCAAGTCGGTGGAGGTGGAGAAGGCCACCGAGGCCGTGGATGTGGCACCCGGCTGGTTCTGGATTCCCAGCGCCCAGTCGAGGGCCAACCTCATCAACTACATCCTCGAGCCCGAGACCGACGACAACCTCATCACCTGGGGATGGACCGATCACATCCTCGAGGTGACCGACGAGGGGGACGACGAGCGTCAGCGCGTGCCGATGATGCGCGTCATGAGCCACCAGTACCTGCCGGTGGTGGAGGTTCAGCCCTTCAACCTGTACCAGCGCAACCGGTACTTCCGGCCCGGTTACTGACGAGCGCCGTCGCGCCCGGGCGGGCTACTGACGGTCCGCCTTCGCCCCCGGGCGGGTGGCCGCGGCCGCGGCTACCCGCCTACGGTGTGACGAAGGCGTAGCGGCTCGGGGTACCGAATGGGGCCGAGGGAGGTCTGGACGGTGGGGAGCACCTCCACCATGACCTCCTTGGGCTGCCCACCGACGCCTGCGAGGGACTGCGCCAGCTCGAAGAGATCGCGGGCATTGCCCTCGTAGAACTCGACGAGGTTGAGACCTACGCGCACGGGTACGTCGGTGGGTTCGCCGCGAGGCAGCACCATCTCACGATCGAGAATGCCGCTCACCGTCTCCCGGTCTTCCAGGAAGAGCGTCCACGCCATCTCGACGAGGCGCGCATCGGCGTAGTTGTCTTCTGGGTTCACGGCGACGACGTCCAACTGGAGGTCCAGGGGCAGATTGCGGTCCGCCACCGCTGTCGCCAGCGCGGCCGCGTCGCCCAGGCTCAAGTCACTGAACGATCGGACCCGGGTGAAGTCGATGCCGGCCAGACGGACGTCGGACACGCCGCGGAGGTCGAAGTCGACGTTCCGCAGGGCGCCCAGCTGCTGAAGGGTGGCACAGCCGGATGCGAGGAGGAGGCCGCCGAGGACCAGGGCGTGGCGGAATCGAACGAGGACCGCGGCGTGGTGGAGTCGTACGAGGTGGAGCATGCGTCTCTCGAGGCTGATGTGCACAGGGCCTCGGGAGGGCCCCTGACCGAAAGCTACCATCGGAGGGGGCTCGGGTGCCCGGTCCCGATAGCCCCACCGCGTACATGCGTGGCTCCGATCTTGAATACGCCGCCTTCCTGGCCCGTATTGGAGGTAGAGGAGTGCGTCACTCCACTGGACGGTCCATGACGGGGAGCCCCCATGTACACCACCTGCATGTTCTGCAATCGCCCCCTCGGGGCGAACGAGGTGGTGGAGACCTTCCCGGTAGGCCGGCGCCTGGCCTTCGATGCCGCCCGGGGCCGTCTCTGGGTCGTGTGCCGGAAGTGCGAGCGGTGGAACCTCACCCCCATGGAAGAGCGCTGGGAAGCCGTGGAGACATGCGAGCGCCTCTTCCGCGAGACCCGGGTGCGTGTTTCGTCGGAGAACGTGGGGCTGGCTCGCCATGCCGAAGGTCTCGAGCTCGTCCGCATCGGCGATCCCCTTCGTCAGGAGTTCGCCGCGTGGCGCTACGGTGATCAGTTCGGGCGGAGGCGGAAGAAGGCCGTGCTCTACGGGGCCGGCGCCGCCGTGGTCTTCGGAGCCGTCATCATCGGGGGCGCGGTGACGGGTGTGGTGAGCGGAGCCGTACTGGGTCAGTCGGGCAACCTTTTCAACCTGTGGATGAACGGTCGTACGCGGGTGAAGCTGCGCACCGACGACGGCCGGGTCATCAAGCTCAAGAACATCGACCTCCTGGGTACGCGACTGCGGGCACCAGAGGGCGAGTCCGGCTATCGACTCGAGGTGCGGAAGGGCAAGAAGACGGAGTGGTTCGACGGCGAGGAGGCGGAGCGCCACATCAGCCTGATCATGCCCGCGATGAACCACGCCGGCGGGAAGGAGCGGGTCGTGCAGGATGCGGTGACGCAGATCGAGGAGCACGGTCACCCCGATCACTTCCTGCACGAGCTGGTGCAGGGGGACCGCTTCACCGACAAGAAGGGCGTCCCCGGATACGTCAACAAGATGCCGAAGCCCACCAAGCTCGCTCTCGAGATGGCGCTTCACGAAGAGCAGGAGCGCAGGGCCCTCGAGGGCGAGCTCTGGCTCCTCGAGCGGGCGTGGGAGGAAGCGGAGGAGATCGCAGCCATTTCCGACGATCTCCTGCTCCCCGAGGGCGCTCGGGCGTTCATCTCCGGCGAGAAGGTCGGCGGCGACCCGCACGAATAGCCGACCACCCCCGCTGCATCCGGTGGGTGGGCTACCCCGTGCCAGATCGAGCGAGGCGCCCCATTATGAGCGTCTGCTCCCAGTCGGAAGCGCCCCGCGCGCAGCTCCGGCCATCGTCGACCCGACGTCCCATCCGAATGACCATGACAACCGCACGCCCCGCACCTTCCCGCACGCTCGTCGCCCTGCTGGCCGTCGCCGCCGTGGCTTTGCCCGCTGCCGATGTCGCGGCTCAGCAGCGCCCCATGACCTTCATGGACGTCCAGCTCATGAATCGCGCCGGCTCGTGGGCCCCCAGCCCCGACGCCCGCTGGATGCTCTACACCGTGACCACACCGGACTGGGAAGAGGCCGACTCCCAGACGGACATCCACCTGGTGTCCATGGCCGACGGGGTCGCATCCAGCCGGCAGCTGACCTTCACCGACGAGGAGAGCGAGACCAGCCCGACCTGGAGCCCCGACGGGTCGTTCTTCGTCTTCGCGTCGGATCGCGACTCGGAGGGCGGCGATGACCAGCTCTACATGATGCGACCCGATGGAGGGGAAGGGCAGCGCATCACCGACGCGGAGCACGGCGTCTCGGGCTTCGACTTCAGCCCCGACGGCGCGTGGCTCGTCTACCGTAGTGGTGACTCGGGGCAGGAGCAGCTCCATCGGATGGCGGTGGCCGACCTGCCCGAGGCCGAATCCACGGTCGTCACCCGGGGCGAAGCCGGAGTGGACCGGTGGGAGTGGAGTGTGGACGGGGGCTCCATCTACTTCACGCGCCCCGACGACTTTCTCGAAGACGAGAAGGCACGCCTCGAGGCCGGGTTCACGGTGGACGTGAAGAACGGGGTCACGCCCCTGTCGAGTCTCTGGATCGTCGACGTGGCGAGCGGCATGGAGGATGAGCTGGTCAGCTCTCCGGAGTACAGCGTCGAGAACTTCGAGCTGTCGCCCGATGGCCGGTGGGTCGCCTTCAGTGGTGGCTCCCCGAACCGGTACGAGCGCAACATCACCGGGGCGCGCCTCTACGCCGATCAGTACCTCCTGGATCTCGCTACCAATCGGGTGGAGCGCCTCACGGAGAACTTCGAGGTCGGTGAAAGGCAGGCGACGTTCTCGCCGGCGAGCCGCACCACCGCCTTCTCGGCTCCCGCCGACATGGCGCGGAACGCCATGACCGAGAACCGGATCTACCTGCGCGAGGTGACGGCCCGGGGTGAGCCCTTCCGCAAGCTGGGCTCCGACTTCGATCAGAGCCTGTCCGTGGGCTTCTGGTCCGACGACGCCGGCACCATCTACTTCAACACCGGCATCACCGTCACGAACCAACTGTGGGCTCTGGACATCGCCGCCGACGAGGTGACGCAGATCACCTTCGAACGGGCGTCCCTCTCCGTGGATCGGGACGAGGACAGCGACGCCATCCTCATCGACTATCAGGATCCGGAGACGCCGCCGACGGTGTTCACCGTGGCCAGCCTGGACCATGTCGCCGACCGGAGCCGCTGGACCCGGCTGGTGGATGCCAATCCCCAGGTCGACGAGATCGCCCTCGGCCGGGAGGTGGAGATCAACTGGACGTCCACCGACGGCAAGGAGGTGGGCGGCGTCCTGGTCTACCCCGTCGGCTATCAGGAGGGCACGCGATACCCCCTCATCGTGGCCATCCACGGTGGGCCGGCGTCGGCGGACGTCCTCCGCTTCAACGGTGGGTACAGCGCCCAGGTGTACGCCGGTGCGGGATACGCGGTGCTCAAGCCCAACTACCGCGGCTCACGCAACTACGGAAACGCCCATCGGACCGACATCGTCGGCGACTACTTCACGCTGGGCTACGACGACATCATGACGGGTGTCGACTACCTCATCGACGAGGGGATCGTCGACGGTGACCGCATGGGCGCCCTCGGCTGGAGCGCCGGCGGCCACTGGTCCAACTGGATCCTCACCCAGACCGACCGCTTCAAGGCCATCAGCTCCGGGGCGGGGACCATGAACTGGATCAGCATGTACGCCCAGAGCGACGTGCAGAGGAACCGCCAGTTCTACGTGGGCGACGGCTTCCTGTACGAGGACTTCGACACCTACTTCGACCAGTCGCCCCTCAAGTACATCACCAACGCCAGCACGCCCACCATGATCCACGTGGTTGAGGGTGATCCGCGCGTCCCCAGCCCCCAGTCGGTGGAGCTGCACATGGCGCTCAAGAAGCTGAATGTGCCCACCGAGCTCTTCATGTATCCCGGCCGCAGCCACGGCATTCCGGACCCGCGCAATCGCCTGGTGAAGGCGGTGAGCGAGATGGCGTGGATGGACCACTACGTGCGTGGAATGGGAGAGAACATCGAGTGACAGATGGTCCTGAACCCCCTCGAAGAGAACCCCGAGGCCATGCGCGCCGAACAGGTCTCGTCCCGATGAGGGGCCTGGGTGCAGGTGCGGCCGTCGTCGTGGGTGCGCTTCTGGCGATGCCGATGGCGGTGGTGGCCCAGGCCGCGTCTGCGGCGCCTGGGGCGCCTGCTGCGTCACGCGCGGCCGCGTCGCAGAGCGCGCCTCCCGGCTTCATGGAGGAGTTCCAGGGCCAGTTCGGGGCGTCGTCACAGAAGCTGGTGGCGTTGGCCCGGGCCATGCCCGAGTCGACGTACGACTGGAGCCCCGGCGAGGGCGTAGCCAGCGTGGCGCGCGTCTTCATGCACATCGCCCGCTACAACTACATGTACCCCCATGAGAACATGGATCGGTCGTCGCCGGTCTCCCGGGCGGAGTACGCGCGCTGGGAGGACGAGGTCACCGAGAAGGACGACGTCGTCGCCATCCTCGAGGCCTCCATGCAGTACGTCCGTGACGTGGCCGACTCCATGGACGGAAGCGACCTCGATGCGTCGACGATGCTGTACGGTCGTCAGGTCGGGGAGTGGGCCGTGTTGCTGCAGCTCGTGACCCACATGAACGAACACCTCGGTCAATCCATCGCCTACGCCCGCATGAACGGAGTCGTCCCCCCATGGTCCCGATGATCCGCCGTACGACTCTCGTCCTGGCCGTTGCCGCCGTCGCGGCCTGCGGGGCGGAGGAGGAGACCATGCCCGAGGGTGAGCCGTCCATGACGGCAGCACCCATGGAGCACGACAACGACATCATCGCGTTGCTGGCCTCCGGGCAGCCGGTCTTCGGCATGTTCGCTCCCGAGCAGTCGGCCGAGGGAGGCGTCCAGGCCGCCGGGAACGACGAGACCGACTTCATCTTCTACTCGCTGGAGTCGGGCCCGTGGGACATCCCCACCATGGAGACGTTCATGGCCAGCATGGCCGAGGCGTCGGGGCAGGCGGGTCCGCACCCCGTGGTGCTTCGGATTCCGCCCATCCGGGACGACCCTGACGCGGCCCGCACGTACATGGAGGAGGGGTTGGCGGCCGGGATCGACGGCTTGGTCCTCCCCCACGTGGAGACGGTGGAGGACGTTGCACTCGCCACCGAGGTCGCCGGTGATCGGCTCTGGCCGCTGAACCCAGACGGCGACGTCCTCAACGTCATCCTCATCGAGGACCGGTCGGGCATCGCTTTGGCGCGCGAACTCGTCGGTGCGCCTGGCGTCGGCGTCGCCATTCCCGGCCCCGGCGACCTGCGCCGGGCCTACGAGGGTGACATGGAGGCGGTGGAGAGCGCCATCCAGACGGTGCTCGCCGCGTGTCAGGAGTTCGACGTCCCCTGCGGGATCACCGCGGGACCCGACGACATCGCCGAACGCCTGGAACAGGGCTTCGAGATGATCATCGTGACGCGTCCCGAAGCGCTGGCGGTGGGACTCCAGGCTTCAGGCAGGGGAGGCTGAGGATGGCGACGGGAATGAGTCGCACCCCCCGCCGTTGGTTGGCTCTTGCCGCCCTGTCGGTCTTCGGGGCGTGCGGTGGGGTCGACTCCGGCGAGTCCGCGTCGGCCACCGGAGAGGCGAGCATCGGGCCGCAATCGGCGTCGATCCACGCACAGCGCACCACCCTCGTCGATCTGTGGTCCGAGGGTACGCCGGCGTTCGGCGTCTTCGTGCCCAGCGAGCGAGAACGTGGAGCCCGCGGTCCCGACGGCGAACGGTTGCCGCCACTCTACACCGAAGAGGGCGCCGCCCGCCTCGCGGAGAACGAACTCCTGGACTACCTCTTCCTGAATCTCGAAGGGGCCTACGATCCCGAGGCGGTGGCGACGGTAGCTGCCGGACTGGGCGACGATCCCTCGGCGCCCACGCTCCTGGTGCGCATTCCTCCCATCTCCGCCGACGGGCCCGAGGCCGCGCGCGTGCGAGCCGCGGAGGCGCTGGAGGCGGGTGCCGACGGCCTCGTCTTCCCCCACGTCCGAAGCGTGGAAGAAGCGCAGATGGTGGTGGAGTTCATGGAGTCGGCCGGCGCCGACGTATGGTCGCCGTCGAACCCCGACGGCACCGTCATCGCCATGGTCATGATCGAAGACCCCGGCGCACTCGAGGCCGCGGCCGCCATCGCCGACGTGGATGGCTACAGCGTCCTCGCGTGTGGCATCGGCAGCCTGTCCCAGGCTCTCGGCAGTCGCGAGGCCGGTGAGGCGGGCAACCAGCGAGTGCTGGAGGAGGCGAAGCGGGTGGGCCGACCGGACATGATCACGGCCAACACGCAGGACGTTGCCCAGCGCATCGACGAGGGCTTCCTGGGACTCCTCATGGCGGGTCCCGAGGCCGACGACGCGATTCGGGCGGGACGGGCGGCAGCCGGGCGATAGGTGGGCGGTAGCGCCCGGGTCGCTTCGAGTCGGACTAGCCCGACACCCCGGCAGCCACGCCCGCCTCGAGCGCCTCCACCAGGCGGGGTACCGCCGCGGCCGGCGTCGAACACATGGCGACGCGAACCGCTCCGGGGATGGGCACGGTGTAGACGCCCAACTCGCGCATCCTCGCCGCCGTCCGCTCCTGGTCGGGCGTGAACATGGCCACGAAGAAGCCGGCGTCGAAGCGGGGCGTCGGTAGGCCGGCCTTGGAGGCGTGTTCGTTGAAGGCGTCGATGCGCTCGTCGAGGAGCGCGGCCAGGGCAGCCCGCTCGACGGCCACCTGATTGGAGAGGTCGCGGTCGGTGAGAAGCTCGGTCACCGCCAGCTGGCCGAGGTGGTTGCAGTTGGACCAGGTCGAGCGGCACGTGTAGCCGAGCGCGTTGTCGATCTGCGTCCGCTCCGCCGGGGCCCGGTGGAGCCCGATGAGCGCTCCGACCCGTGCCCCGTACTGGGCGAAGCTCTTCGACGCCGTCCACGCCACCAGGACCGTCGCATGCTCCAGGAGGCCGGGCACGGCGTCGATCCACCGTCGGGCCGAGTCGCCGCCGAACTCCATGTACGCGGCATCGATCATCACCGTGACGGGGCCCCGGGCGCCGGCGGCCTTCACGGCCGTGACCACCTCCTGCCACTCTCCCGCGTCCAGCGAATACCCGGTGGGGTTGTGGCAGGGGAAGTTGAGGACGACCATGGCCCGGCCCTGGGCATCGATGTGGCGTTCGAGCCCGGCGGCCATCTCCGCGACGTCGAAGGAGCCGTCGGCGTCGAACATCCGGAAGGGCTCGAGGTCGCGGCCGGTGTGGTGGCAGATGGGGCGGTACGGGCCCCAGTAGAACTCGGGCACCAGGAGCTTCTGCCCCGGAGCCAGGAAGTTCACCACGCCGGCATGGACGGCGCCGGTGCCGCCGGGCGTCGCCACGCAGACGGCTTGAGCGGCGAGAGGACCGTCGCCGAAGAGGTCGCGGATCACGGCCTCACGGTACGCCGGCATTCCCGAGATGGGCGCGTACCCAGCCGGCCGCCCCGTGGCGGCGTGTCGGGCCATCGTCTCGAGGACGGTGGGCATGGTGCACTGCGCGCCGTCGTCGTCCATGAGGGCGCCGAGAGTGGCGTTGAGAATGGACTCTCCTGCCGCCGCCCGGGCTCGGGCTTCGGCGTTGAGCGTGAAGATGGGGTCGTTGCCCGCGCGGTTCCGGGCCCCGTCGATGACGGACGGGAAGGGGCTGGTCATCGGCGCGGCTCGGGGAGGGTGCCGTCGATCTCGGCGTACACCTGGGCGATGGCCCGATCGCCCTGGCTCTCGCGGAGTGACCACTCCTCCAGGTCGCCGAAGAATGCCTGCTGCTGGGCGTCCTCCACACCATACCCTTCTTCGTGAAGCTGCTCGGCCTGGGCGATGACCACGCGGATGGCTCCCTGGAAGAGCTCCAGCTCTTCGGCCAGGATGGAGGGGTGGTCCACGAAACCGTGGCCTGGAACGTACGTCTCGACGTTCATCTCCTGGGCCCGCTCGATCATGTCGATCCACTCCGAGGGAAAGGCGCTCCGCATGGCCGGAAAGATCCGGTGCAGGTACGCCTCGCTCATGAACATGATGCTCTCCTCGGGGAGGTAGACCACCAGGTCGCCTCCGGTGTGGGCACGGCCGAGGTGCAGGACCTGGATCTCCTTGCCGCCCATCGAAAGGACGAGCTCGTCTTCCACCATGCGCGTGGCGGCAGGCACGCCGTCCATGCGTTCCAATGCTTCCGCCGACGTGGGGTGGGCGATGAACTCCACGCCGTCCGCGAACGCCGAGTTGCCGGCGGTATGGTCGCCGTGGTCCGATGCCACCACCACCGTCGTGATGGGCTGGTCGGTGATCTCACCGATGTGCTCGATGAGCCGCTGGGTCTCCTCCACGCTCCCCTGACCGTCGGCCACGAGAACGCCCTCGTCGGTGACGACGAACATGCTCACCGTGGTGAACATCTCCTCGCCGGCGGAGCGGAGCTGCTCGTAGCTGTACACGCCGGTGGCCAGCTCCTGCACCCGCGGGAAATCGTCGACGGTGTATCCGCGCTCGAAGGGATCGGCGGTGCGGACGAGTTGGTCGGCCGGGACGT
This sequence comes from uncultured Gemmatimonadales bacterium, assembly GCA_937983085.1. GTDB lineage: Bacteria > Gemmatimonadota > Gemmatimonadetes > Longimicrobiales > Gaopeijiaceae > UBA2589. Next base: position 187 of record CALJKZ010000404.1, on the reverse strand, counting down.
TGGCGGTCGTGGTGGGGCCGCCGGCCTCATCGGTCGACGATGCCTCGTCGGTGCCGCCTCCACACGCCGCGAGAGCGGCAACGGAGAGTAGAGCGAGGACGCATGCGCTGAAACGCCTCCGGGCCGATGTGTGGGTGGAGGTCGTCACGGACGGCCTCGATTCGCCTTCCAGTCGTCGTAGCGCATG
>CALJKZ010000403.1 GCA_937983085.1 uncultured Gemmatimonadales bacterium | reverse complement strand
GATCGCCATGGGCGCACCGTCGCGGTCCAGCGCCGCCTTGAGAGCGGCCATCAAGGGCGCAGAGCGGCGATTGAGGCCGACGGTGAGCACCGGTGACCCGTCGGGGCCGCCAGCCGATCCGTACGCGTCCTGAACCTCCTGGAGTTCGTCGAGAGAGAGCGCCAGAGGCTTCTCGCAGAACACATGCTTGCCGGCGCGAAGGGCACGACTGGCGAAATCCGCGTGGGAGTCATGGCGGGTGGCAATGACCACTGCATCCAATGCGGGATCGTCCAAAGCCGCGTCCAGTTCCGTCGCGTGTGTCTCGAACGAGAACCGCTCGGCCAAACGGGAACCGGCCACGCCGCCGCTGTTGATCAGGGTTCGTAGGGACGCACCGGCCTGCTCGAACGCGGGAATGAGCACGCGCCCCGCATAGTTCCCTGCCCCGATGAAGCCGACGGACATCTTTCCACGAGTTCGCGTTCCGCCCCGCTGGTGGGTCGGGCGTCGGACGACGGTGGATCCGACTTCGGGCGCCTGTGCGTCGTACTTCAGGAGCATTCCGAGGTACGGCTCCCGCCCGGTGGCGAGGAGATCGTACGCCTCAGGCGCGTCGTCGAGTTCGAAGCGATGGGAGATCAGGGGCTCGACGACGACCTTACCTTCCGCCAGAAGGTCCAGGAAGGCCTCGAAGTTCCGCTGCTCCGTCCACCGCACGTAGCCGACCGGGTAGTCGTGTCCGTGGGTTTCGTACTCCGGGTCGTACCGGCCCGGTCCGTACGAGCAGGATACCTGAAAGGTCAGTTCCTTCTGAAAGAACTCCGAGCGTTCGAGGTCCAGCCCCGTGACGCCCACCAGCACGATCCGGCCCCGCTTTCTGCACATCCGAGCGGCCTGGCGGACCGGTTCATTGCTCTCCGTCGAGGCCGTGATGAGCACGCCATCCACCCCCCTGCCCCGGGAAAACCTCGTGGCAACGGACTCGGCCGCTTCGAAGGCCTCGGCGTCGACGACCTCGGCACCAAGAGCCCGAGCGATCTCAACTTTCCGCGGGTCCGGATCGACGCCGAGCACACGGCATCCGTTGGCGCGCAGGATCTGCACCGACAGGAGCCCGAGGAGTCCCAACCCCATGACCACGAAGTTCTCCCCGATGGTGGGTGCCACCAGCCGCACTCCTTGCATGGCGATGGCACCGGCCACAGTGAAGGCCGCGGCTTCATCCGTCACCGAGTCGGGTACTTTGGCACAAAGGTTCTGGGGCACCCGCACGACCTCGGCGTGCGGCCCATTAGAGACCACTCGATCGCCCACGGAGAACGAGGAAACGCCAGCTCCCACCTCCTCCACCACACCGACGTTGCAGTACCCCAGAGGGAGAGGCTGATCGAGCTTGGACCGCACGGCCTCGATGGTATCGAGGATGCCGTCATTCCTGGCCTTGCGGAGAACCTCGCGGACCTTTTCGGGCTGCTGGCGAGCCTTTCCGATGAGACCGGACCGACCGAACTCCACCAGCATGCGTTCCGTACCCGTTGAAATCAGGGAGGACCGGGTCCGGATGACGAGTGCGCCAGGCTGGCCCGAAGGAGCGGGGGCCGTGATCAACCGGGTTTCCCCGGAAGAAAGATCTTGAACGAGCTGTTTCATGCGAGTGGGTGTGGCCGATGGGTGACGTGCGGAAAGGCGCCTACGAGACGAGTGGAACTCCGGATGCGCCGAAATCGAAGTCTCGAACGCGATCCGATCCCTCGACCATGTCTTTGATTGCGAGCATCAGGTGCGTGGACAGGATGACCTCCGACCAGTCTCTCGACGACTCCCCGAACGGCTGCATGAGCGCGGTGTCGTGACCGACGTCCTTCGGTCGATATCGGCGATGCATGCGCTCGCTTCCGCGTCGTAGCGTCATCTCTCTGAAGTCGTCGATTCTCCCGATCACGTCGCCCCACTGAAGGTCGATGCTCTCATAGATCCCCTCGAAGGGCTCGGTGCGCGAGGTCATCGTGATCGAAACAAGGTCACCCCGACTGCTCACGAGGGACACCGTCAGGTTCTCGTCTCGGACCGAGTCGTCGGACCACGCGACGTGGATCCTCCATCGCTTCGGCACCATCCCCCAGGACAGCAGATGGACGGCCAGGTCGAGCCAGTGGCCCATGTTGCCACAGATCCGCGTGCCTTCACGAGGATCGCGGTACCAATGATCGGCATCGAGGTGATGTCCGTGGACCACGCACGACAACGACAGGGGGCGGTCCGGGTCCACCCACGGACGCAACTCGCGAATCGCCGCCGAGAACGGGCGGTTGTACCCCGCGAAGATCGGAGCGGCCGATTCCTCGGCCGCCTCCTGCAGTGCAACGAGTTGGCTCAGCTCCACCGCGACGGGCTTCTCGACGTACACCGTCTTCCCGGCTCGGAGAGCGTCAGCAGCGTACTGGGCGTGGGAGGCGTGATTGGACGCCACGTACACGACCCTGACCTGGGGGTTGTCGATCAAGGCCCCGGCGTCACCCGCCGGTCGCTCGATTCGATAGAAGTCGGCGAAGGACGAGGCGGCATCCTCCGAGACATCGAAACAGTCGACGAACCGATTGCCGAGGTTGCGAACGAGGTGGAATCCGATGGTGGAAAACGCGAACTGGCCACAGCCGATGACACCGATGTCCCGCGTACGAGCCCGCCGGGGCCGGGGAAGGACGACTCGAGGACGCATCCGTCCCTGGACCTTGTACAGTGTCTTTCCGACGCCGTAGATCCGAATGAATCGAAGGAGCAACCGAAGCCTCACCGACCAGTGTCGGTTGGACGCCGAATGCTTCAAGAGCCGTTCGACCCCTTCGCCTCCGTCCCTACGCCCGCGAACGCCTCCAGACCGGGCCAGCGGGTGTCCGCATCGGATAGAATTGGATCGTCCACGGGCCAGTCGATACCCAGCGTGGGGCAATCCCATCGGATACCGACCGCATCCTCCGGATGGTAGTAGTCGGTGCACTTGTACTGGAAGTCGGCGTAGTCGCTGAGGGTACAGAATCCGTGCGCCAGGCCCGGCGGGATCCACAACTGCCGGTGATTCTCATCGCTGAGTTCATAGCCGACCCACCGACCGTACGTCGGCGATCCGGCTCGAACGTCCGCCACGACGTCGTAGACCCTGCCGCGCGACACGCGCACCAGCTTGCCCTGGGGGTGCCGGGCCTGGAGATGGAGTCCGCGGAGCACGCCCCGTACCGAGCGGGAATGATTGTCCTGAACGAAGTCGATCTCCACTCCGGCGGCGCGATACTCGTTCGCATTCCACGTTTCCTGAAAGAAGCCACGGCTGTCCTGCCATACGCGTGGCTCCAACATCAGGACCCCGGCGATGTCCGTTTCGGTGACCCTCATCGGGTCGCTGCCAGTCTGAGGAGGTACTCGCCGTACTCCGTGGCCTTCAACTCACGACCGAGACGCTCGATCTGCTCGACTCCGATCCACCCGCTGCGAAAGGCAACCTCTTCCAGGCATGCGATCTTCACGTTCTGGTTCCGTTCCACCGATCGGACGAACTGACCCGCGTCGACCAGAGACTCGTGGGTCCCGGTGTCCAGCCACGCGAAGCCCCTTCCCAGCGTCTCGACGAACAGCCTGCGGCTGTCGAGGTACGCCAGGTTCACGTCCGTGATCTCGAGTTCCCCCCGGGGCGAGGGCTTCAAGTCCTTGGCGATGGACACGATCTCGTTGTCGTAGAAGTAGAGACCGGTCACGGCGAGGTTGGATCGGGGCGCGTCGGGCTTCTCCTGAATCGAAAGAGGCTGGCCCTCCTCGTCGAGCTCGACCACGCCGAACCTCTCCGGATCCTTCACGGCATAAGCGAAGATCGTAGCGCCAGAGGGGCGGCCGGCGGCTCGGCGCAGCACCTCGGTGAAGCGTTGCCCATAGAAGAGATTGTCACCCAGCACCAGGGCCACCCCCTCGGAGCCGATGAACTCTTCGCCAATGAGGAAGGCCTGCGCCAGGCCCTCGGGACGTGGCTGCTCGGCGTAGGCGAAGCGAACGCCAAAACGACCGCCGTCGCCGAGCAGGCGCCTGTACGCCGGTAGATCCTCCGGCGTCGAGATGATCAAGATCTCCCGGATTCCGGCCAGCATCAGCACGGAAATCGGATAGTAGATCATCGGCTTGTCGTAGATGGGCAGCAGCTGCTTCGAGACGCCGCGCGTCAGCGGGTGGAGTCTCGTGCCCGCACCACCAGCCAGAACGATCCCCCTCATCAGCTTTGCCCCAGACGCTGGAGGCGGTACTCGCCAGAGAGCACGCGACCCCACCAGGCTTCATTCGACAGATACCACTCCACCGTGGCCCGAAGACCCGCTTCGAAGTCGTACTTCCTCGTCCAGCCCAGCTCCCCGACGGCCTTGGACGAATCGACGGCATACCTCCGGTCGTGACCCGGCCGGTCGGGTACGAACTCGATCAATTCCGAATAGGACGCTACTCGGGCCGACCGACGTTGAGGCGCCACCTCGTCGAGGATCGAGCAGATCGTCCGAACGACCTCCAGATTCCGCATCTCCGCATCACCTCCGAAGAGGTAGGCCTCGCCGAGTCGGCCCTTCGTGCCGGCCAGGTACACGCCCCGCACGTGGTCCTCGACGTGGATCCAATCACGGACCTGCGCTCCGTCGCCGTAGACCGGAAGAGGTTCGCCGCCGAGAGCCTTGAGGATCATGTGAGGGATCAGCTTCTCGGGAAACTGGTAGGGACCGTAGTTGTTCGAGCAGTTGGTGATGAGAACGGGCAACCCATACGTGCGGTGCCACGCCGACACCAGATGGTCGCTGGCGGCCTTCGTTGCCGCGTACGGAGAGGAAGGCGCGTACGGTGTCGTCTCCGAGAAAGGCGGAGCCGACGGATCGAGATCTCCGAAGACCTCGTCGGTGGAGACGTGGTGGAAACGGAAGTCGCGCTTTTCGGGCTCGTCCAGCGAGGCCCAGTGGGTAGTGGCGGCCTCGAGGAGGACCTGGGTACCGACGACGTTCGTCTGCACGAAGACGGCCGGCCCATCGATAGACCGGTCCACGTGGCTCTCCGCAGCCAGGTGGAAGATCAGGCCCGGGCGATGCGACGTCAGGATTCGATCCATCTCGGCGCGATCGCAGATGTCCGCGATCTCGAGCGACAGCCTCGGATGCTCACCGCCCCCCGGAATGGACTCGAGATTTCCCGCGTAGGTCAGCGCATCCACACAAACGACGTGGTGTTCGGTCTCGTCGAGAAGCATGCGGACCAGAGCACTGCCAATGAATCCAGCACCACCGGTTACAAGAATGTTCATTCGTTTCCTCTTCCGGGATCGGACGAGCGCGCGTGCGGATCGTCGAGACCCGATGGTGGCGCGCCCTTGGTCGAGATCGACGGGTGGTGAGCGGACCGATGACGCCCGCGGGGACCAGCTGCGGCGGAGGCGCCGCCAAACCAGCGCCACCGACTGATTCGAAGCATGAGGTGCATCATGCCGGTCCCGAACTTGAGCCGCGCCAGAAGTTTCCTCCACAGGGGCCGATTGATGACGCTGGCGTTCGTCCCGTGGATTCGCCGCTTGATCGTCGGCTCTTCGAGGTGGGCGTTCCTCCCGCAGAGGTTCGCCGCCATGGCAAGCCAGAGATCGTGCGACTCGGCGTACCTCGGGACAGGGAGGGCCATGTTCCTCAACTCGGCCGACACCGCCATCGTGCACCCGTAGTAGCACGCTCGCCCGGCGAAAATCCGGACGATGTTGCGAACATTGTGCGACGAGCTGGCCTCCTCGAGGGGTGGCATGGGGAAGCTCGTCGGATTGAGATCGGAATCCACGAAGATCGAGTTTGAGGAGACCAAAAGCGCCCCGGTCGCGTCCAACTCCTGGACAAGAGCCGTCACCCGGCCGGGGAGCCAGACATCGTCTTGATCGGCGAGCAAGATAACGTCGTGGCGCGCCAAGCTCATCGCACGATTGAAGGTTTGTGCCGGTCCGAGCCTCGAAGGATTCTCGAGGACCGTGATCCGAGGATCCCGATACTCGCCGAGGATGTCCAATGTGGCGTCCGAAGATCCGTCATCGAGGACGATGACTTCATCGTCCGGGCCCAACTCCTCGACGATGGACGTCAGCTGCTCTCTCAGGTAGAGGGCACCGTTGTACGTCGCCATGCAGACGCTGACCGGAACCCGTGTGCGCGACGTCACGTCACCCTCCTTCCCGCTCTGCCGAGGATTCCATCGATCAGTCCCCTGCATTGAGCCCGAAGTCGGGCACCACGGTCACGTTGCCAGAGCAGTTGGATGAGATGATGTGCGTTCACGGAGACCACCTGGTGCAGCCAGAACACCCAGGGCGTTCCAGGTCGCCTCACGAGGAGCAGGGCGTTTCGCGTCTTGTAGTAGATCCTCATGGGAGAGTGGACAGACCCTCTGTAGAGCCCCCCGAGTGCCACCTCGATCCCGCTTCCGATGGAATGCTTCATGGTCACTGCTGTTTGAATGCTCACGGGCACGCCCGCGCCCCGACACCGTAGACACCACTCGACGTCCACCATGTCGATAAACAGGTCCTCATCGAGGAGGCCCACATCCCGATAGGCCTGTGCGGTGGCTGCGCATCCTGACGAAATCACCAGCTCCGCCGGCACCAGGCCCGAGTCTTCAGCCGTCGACACGGTGACGGACTGACCCCAGCGGCCGATGCGACGCGGTGGGTATTCCCTCCCCGTCTTTCGATCCACAGCACGTGGCGCGACCACCTGGGCTCGTCCCGGGGTCAACGAGCCGACCAGTCGGTGGATGAAGCCCTCGCCGATCTCACTGTCCTGATCGAAGAGAACGATGCACTCGGCTCCGTCCGACAGTGCCCTGTCGATGCCGATGTTGAAGGCCGCTGCCGGCCCGATGTTGTCGCCGCTACGCATGACAGCGACATCCTTCGGCAGGCAGACGCCCTCGCCCTCCTCCGAGTTGTCGACGACAATGACGGATGAACCCTGAGCGCCGAGGCGCTCACACAACTGGGTCAGGACCTCGGGCTCGGGATGGTAGGCGACCACCACGGAGGTGACGAGCATCACGTCCCTCCCAGCACGCGCCCGGAGAGGGCGTCGGAGCGGAGCATCCGCCACCAGTACCAAACCACCACCGACAACCCGTAGGAGTTGAAGAGCACCGGATTGGTGAACGACAACAGGACGTACATCCCGAACACCGCTAATGCGATCTGGCGGGAACGGTCGACGCGATACCACTCCGGCCGCCGAAGCGGGAAGACCAGGGCCACGGCGATGAGCACCGTGGCGGGGAAGCCGAAGTAGCGGACCTGGTCCATCCACGTGATCTCGGTCTGGGCCACCGACCGACCGACCCCGGACGAGAAGTAGATGTTCGCCAGCCCGTCGCCGAACAGCGCTCCATGCAGGTCGAGATTGTCGGCGAAGGAGCGGAGGTGGCCCAGCTTGATGGCGTTGCTGAACTCCGAGGGACTGAACACCTCCGTCGAAGGCAAGACCGCCACGGCCGCGCAGACTCCAAGCCAGGCAAGGGTCGACCACCCCACCCGTCCTGATCTCGAAGCCCCTTCGATCATGACGATCATCGCGCCCACCGCCGCGAGCAGGACGAGTGCCCGAGTGGAACTCGCCATGATGGCCGCCCCCACCACCAGGGCTCCAGCGATGCCTCGGACGGCGGCTCCCTCTCGGATGTCCATGACGAACAGGAGGAAGGGGATCAGAAGAAGGGGAGCCGCCCCCAAACGATACACCGGCACGGGGCTGCCGAGGAACGTACGAAAGCCACCCGCCGCCATGGAGTATCGGTCCATCAACTCGACGATCGCGCCCGCACCGGGTAGCAGGACCGAGGCTAGGGATCCGAAGGTGTACACTGCGGTCCCGCACGCGACGGCGACGCCGGCGACCTTCATCGAGTGATCCAGATCAACGCGGTACCAAACGACCGGGTAGATCAGGAACAACATCATCGTGCTCAACAGGAGCTGTCGCGCCAGCGCCATGTCGCTCCCACCACCTACGGACACGAACATGCCGTACAGGTACACGACGGCGACGATCAAAGGGGAGAGCGTCGGCACCACGGACTGAGTCGGACGCATCCCGATATGCAGCACGCCGAAGACCAGCAAGAGGCCGAACACGAGCTTGTTCAGGACGCTGGCGGGTGCGAGGACCGTGGCCAGGAGGAACAGGGTGACCAATCCCGCGACCAAGCGACTCAGGCGCCCCCGTGAGCCTTCGGTGGACGACGCTGCGGTCAAAGGTTCACCACCCTGAGCCACAGCGCTAGCTTCCGCTGCGCGCGGTCGTGGGACTGGGCATCGGCAGCGGAGCGGTGTACCGAGGGTGTGCGATGCCGCCTACGTCGGTGACTCACCATGAATCCGGTCTTCGCGCGACATCTGCGTCTGGATGGCGTCAAGCCATCTTCGATCGGGTCTGGACCGGTCAATCTAACCGCACGATCAGTCGGAACACACTCCAACCTCATGCGACGAATCCGAAGGCTGGTCGCTCTGCTCTCCGCCGCCCGGCCGGAATCGAGTTGACCGAGTTGCGTGGCTCGAGCGCTCTCCCGGAGGCGCACCCGTGTTGAGGCGGATCACAGGTCATCGCCTGTTCAGGGACAGTGCCGTGTCCTTTGCGGGCTACGTCGTGCCCATCCTTGCGGCCATCCTTTGCATACCGCTCCTCGTTGCCTACTTGGGCACGGAGCGGTTCGGTGTCTTCACCCTCATGGCCGCGGTCGTCGGCTACGCAGGTCTCTTCGACCTGGGTCTCGGTCGAACGCTGGGTCGTATGGTGGCCCACCGAATCGGAGAGGGTCGGACCGATCAGGTGAACCCGCTGTTCTGGACTTCGATGATGGCCATCGGGTCCCTGGGGATCCTCGGATGGCTGAGCCTGGTGGTCCTCGGGCCACCCTTCGTCGCTCGCCTGCAGATTTCTGCGGAGTACCTGGCCGACGCCGAATCCGCGTTCGTCGTGCTGGCGGCTGCGGTTCCCCTGTCCATGTTCGTGGCTGCGCTGCGCGCGCTGCTGCAGGCTCACGGGCGGTTTCGCTTCGTTGGAAGCGTGTCGGCCATATCCGGCTCCCTGAACCTCATCGCCCCGACACTCGTCGTCAGAAGCGACCCCTCGTTGGTGGTCGTCGCGGGTACCCTGGTCGCGGTTCGATTGGCGACCTTCGTGGCGTACGTCCTTCGAACGTTCTCGGTGGTGGAGGGTCTGGGAGCGCAACGAGCGAGTCTCAACCGCACGACGGCGCGGGAAGTCATCACGTTCGGCGGGTGGATGTCGGTCACGAACATCATCGGTCCCGTATTCTTCTACGCGGACCGTGTGGTCCTCGGCCTGAAGCACGCCGCCACGGCCATCGCCTACTACACGACGCCCTACGACGTCATGGTCAGGCTCTTGGTGCTCCCCGCGGCCTTCGTGGACGTCTTGTTCCCGGAATTCAGTCGGGACTTCGGGGCCGGCTCGAAGCAGATCCACCGGCTCTACAACAGAGCTCGGCTCATCCTCGTGGGGTTGATCGCGCCCGTCTGCCTGGGACTGGCACTACTGGCCCACCCACTCCTGGAGTGGTGGCTCGGCTCGGAATTCGCGGACGAAGGCTACAGGGTCATCCAGCTCATGGCCTTGGGGATCGTCCTCAACAGCGCGGCCCGCATTTCCCAGACCCTTCTACAGGCGCTGGGACGACCGGATTGGGCCGCGCTGCTCCAGGTGGGCGAACTCATCCTGTACGTTGGCTACATGCCCTACCTGGTCGCTCAGTACGAGGTCGTCGGTGCGGCCGGCGCGTGGCTCCTGAGAGTAACCATCAGTTTTGCGGCGCTTACCTACCTGGCGCGTGTCGCTTTGTCGCGTAACGGAGAGGCTTTTTCACGTGCTGAACTACGATAATCTGAGGTTCGACGAAGCGAGTCGAACGTGGCGGCTGAAGGAGCACAAATCCATCGCGTACAGCGACGGGGGTCGGACCGAGCGCGTCCTTGAACAGGCCTTCACGAGCGCCGGAGACCTTTCGTCGAACTCGTACGAGTTGGAGTCGTGGATTCAGGACTGGCCCACCGAATACCATCTGAGCCGCAAGCGAGCGCAGCTCGTTCAGGCCCTGAACTTCCCTCGGGAACTCACCGTTCTCGAGGTCGGAGCCGGCTGCGGCGCGATCACTCGTCCGTTGGCCGAGCGATTCGACCACGTGATCTCTATCGAAGGGAACGCGACCCGGGCCCGTCTCGCGCGCCTACGGACGGAGGGACTCGACAACGTGGTCGTCAGTGCTCCCTTCCAGGACGTGGGGCTCGCGAGTCCAGTCGACCTTCTCTACTGCATCGGTGTCCTCGAGTACTCGGGCGCCTTCATCGAGGGGGAAGCGGATCCCTACCGATCGGCCCTCGAGAAGTTCGCGTCTCTGCTCTCGCCCGGCGGCAGGCTGGTGCTCGCCATCGAGAACAAGTTCGGCCTCAGGTACTGGCAGGGGCTTCCCGAGGATCACACCCAGGGGCGCTTCGACGGCTTGGAGGGCTATCTCAGGCGTCCAGGGACGGCAGAAACCTTCGGGTACCACGGTCTTCGGGAGCGGTTGGCCGAGTTCTTCCCACACGTCGAGTTCTTCTTCCCCTTCCCTGACTACAAGATGCCGCGCTGCGTCGTCTCGGAAGAGTTGATGCAGCATCCCGCAGTCGGGGAGTTGATGGGGCAGCTTCGGGCTCGCGACTACTTCGAGCGGACCCCCAAAAGGAACGCCCGACGGCCCGATCGTCGCTTCGTAGCTCCGGAGCTCACCGCCGACGGCCTGGCCCACTACCTGGCCGACTCCTTTCTCGTGGTTGCAGGTAAGGCCGAGGCACCCGCGGGTCCGTCGGCGGCGCTGGCGACGCTGTATAGCGAAGGACGGCGGCCGGACTTTCAGACCGTGACGACAATAACCCGCGAGCACCAGGGGCCCCTGATGGTCACCAAGGAGCTTCAGAGCGGCCTCGGTGGATACGACGAAGGCCGGTTGCAGAACCGGAAGACGGAAGAGCTGCTGGTACCGGGCGAAACGCTACAGCTCCTCGGGTTGAGGGCGATGGCCCGGGCCGGTTTTCACATCGACGATCTCGTACCCGTCGTGCGGCGCTGGGTGGAATTCCTCGCAGCCAGCTTCGACGCGCGGCCTGACGCCGGGGGCCTTCCGGGCTCCGCCATCGATTGTGTTCCCAAGAACCTGGTCGTCGACCGCGACCATGGCCTCCACTACATCGATCGCGAGTGGGAGTGGTCGGAGCCCGTTTCCAACAAGCTCGTGCTCATTCGGGGGCTCTTCTACCTGCTTGGAGAGTCCCACGACGACGGGGGTGCCATCGGCTGGCGTCCCACCCGGTCGCTCCGCTACTACATCACCCGCCTGAGTCGGGCTGCTGGAATCGATCTCACCGGCGGTGACTTCGCGAGGTTCTATCGAGTCGAGGAGGAGATCAGGGCGGTCGTCTACGGTTCTGCCCATGCGTCGGTGCGGTTCTGGACGGAGTGCCCGTCTCCGCATGCGCTGCGCCGTGGCCTGCTTTGGGCTCGCTACGTGGCCGCCCTTCCCGGGCGCGTGATGGGGCGCTTGCTACGCCGCTAATCCAGGGCGGTGGGCGGTCCGCACCTGGCCAACGAGGTGTTGGATACCCGCATGCCCCCGAGGCACCGCGACGGTGAACGCTGCGGTCGCAGGCCGAAGGCCTGGGAGTAGAGGACCACGGAGTCACCCACGTGGATCTCGGCTCGGGCGTACCGAAGTGAACTCGGCACACTGTCGAGCCACAGGACGGGTCCACTCCCGATGCGCCTGCCTCCGGACATCCACGACACGTCGCCCTCGGACTCCAGCCGAATGGCCAAGGAGTCCGTCCGCAGAGAACGGACCACCAGATGGGCGCTCTTCGATCGTCCCTGGTCGCGCACGGCGAAGAAACGGCCGTTCTCGAGAGCGTGCCGAACGTCTCCCAACTCGCCGTACTCGGCGACCACCAGGATCTTACCGCTGTCCTTGAGGCCGTCGTCCTGGCGCAGCTCCGTGTCGTCCGGGCCGAAGTGATCGTTCACCGCGATACCACGGATCGTCTGATCCCGGACCAGGAAGTGGTCCCACATGGCGACCATCGCCGCTTCGGCATCCAGGCTCCCGCCCACATGGTCGAAGCGCCCTTCCCGTTGTTTCACCGCACCGTAGGCACTGTAGATCTCGAGGCCGTCCATGCCGTGCAGGTAGGCGTTGTTCTCCTTTGGACCCCACGGATGGGCCAGGAATGCCAGGCCTCCGTACTCCTGGGTCACGGCGATGGCCTCCTGGGTCGAAGCGTAGGACCCGGCCAAGCGTAGGTCCCACGGTCGACGGGCGACCACGAATTCGGTGAGGAACGCGCTCACAACGTGCCCATAACCGACCTCCTCCGCCCCCGGGATGAAGACCTCGATGTTCTCGAGGCTGGAGACGAAGGAAGGGGTCAAAAAGTCCTGCGGCGGCCAGAGACGGCGAGTCCGTGCGTAGGGCAGCCACGACACGCCGCTGTAGTCCACCATGCGGATCGCCCCGTAGCCGGCCTTGTCGTAGGCGCGAATTCGGCTCGTATCCGCGCCGATGTGATCGTGGAGTTGAACCGGCACGAGACGCGCCTGTTCCCAGTCGATCCCCTGATAGGGGTCACGGACCACCCGGACGGCCAACTCGTCATCCCACTCGACCCGGGCGTCGAATCCGTCGAGTCCTGGGAGGGGAAGGGCCACGTCCGGGGTCGGGGCGACCGCAGACTCTCCACATCCCGATACGACGAGGAACAGGACGACGGAGAAGGAGCACCGATTCATGCAGGCATGCGCTCACCGGGCGACTGCCAGCTCGAACGGCTCGGCCAAGACGCCTTCGGAAGAAGCACAAATCTTAGCGAGCGACCTCGGCCCGGCAAGTGGTGCTCAGGCTCACACCCGCCCGTGGCATTTCTTGTACTTCTTCCCCGAACCACAGGGACAGGGATCGTTCCGCCCGGGCTCGTCCTCGACGGTCACCGGCGTCTGCTTCGTCTGCGCCTGCTCCCCGCGATTGGTCGCCAACTGGGCCGGATCCGGACCCGATGCACCGGCCGGGACAGCCGCCCCCGAAGCCGCCCGAGCGGACATCCCCAGCTCGTCGACCTGCCTGCCCGGCCGTCGCTGAGCCTGTCGGCCCTGCTGACCCGCGGCCGCCGCCTGCTCTGCCAAGCTTCCGCCCGGCGAATCCGAGGGCCCGCTGAAGCTCAGGCGCTGCGGCGCCCTGGGCTGAGGACGGGGTGCCCCGAACTGGGCCCGGAAGAAATAGCTGGCCAGCGTCTTCCGGAGGTCGCTCATGAGGTCCACGAACATGTCGTAGGCCTCCTTCTTGTACTCGACGAGGGGATCTTTCTGCCCCCATCCGCGGAACCCGATGGACGCCTTGAGGTGATCCAGGTCGTAGAGGTGGTCCTTCCACTTCTCGTCGATGACCGAGAGCATCACGAAGCTCATGATCTGCTCAGCGTGCTCGCCGAGCGTCTCGATCTTGTGGTGGAAGGAGTCCTTGAGACCCTTGA
>CALJKZ010000402.1 GCA_937983085.1 uncultured Gemmatimonadales bacterium | reverse complement strand
CGACCGTCTTCGTGAACTTCCACAACGAAACGCCCATGCCCACCGCCGTGCACTGGCACGGCATCCGGTTGGACAACCGCTACGACGGGGTGCCCGGCATCACCCAGGATCCCGTGGGTCCCGGCGAGAGCTTCCGCTACACCATCCACTTCCCCGATCCGGGCATCTACTGGTACCACCCCCACCACCGGGAGGACGTGCAGCAGGAGCTGGGCCTCGCCGGCAACATGCTCATCGAGCCCCAGGCGGAGACGTACTACAACGCCGTCGACCACGAAGAGGTGGTCATGCTCGACGATCTGCTCCTGGGGGAGGAGGACCTGGTGCCCTTCGGTGACGAGTCGGCCAACTACATGCTCATGGGCCGATTCGGGAACGTCTTCCTCACCAACGGCGAGCCCGAGTACGGCCTGGAGGTCGACGCCGGCGACGTGGTGCGGTTCCACCTGACGAACGTCTCCAACACGCGGACCTTCAACCTCTCCTTCCGCAATACGGAGGATCCCGAAGCTGCCCCCCTTCCCGTGAAGGTCGTCGCGTCCGACGTCAGTCGCTTCGAGCGCGAATCCATGGTCGAAAGCGTCGTCCTGGCGCCGGCCGAGCGGTACACGGTGGAGGTCCTCTTTCCCGACGGCGGTGCCTATGCCCTTACCAACCGGGTCCAAGGCATCAACCATCGGCAGGGGCTCTTCCTGGAGGAGAGCGCGGTGCTCGGCCATGTCGCGGTGGCGGGCGCCTCCCAAGCCGGCGGGGACGCCCCCGCGACGGCCGAGCCCGAGAGCCTTCCGGCCTCGCACGGTCACGACTTCCACACCCTGCGCACCCACGAGGACGTCGTCGTCGACATCGACCGCTACCGCCGCTTCTTCGACCGACCGCCGGACCACGCACTGGTCATGACCCTGGAGCTGGACAGCCTCCCCATGGCCATCCGTCAGTCCATGAGCCTCGACTGGGTCTACTTCAATCCTGTGGAGTGGACGGGCACCATGCCCGTCATGAACTGGGCGACGAGTGGGAAGGAGGTGGAGTGGATCCTCCGCGATCGCGGCACCGGAGCCGAGAACATGGAGATCGACTGGGACTTCCACGTGGGGGACGTGGTGAAGATCCGCGTGACCAACGACCGGGCCGCCTTCCACGCCATGCAGCACCCGCTGCACATCCACGGACAGCGGTTCCTGGTCCTCGAGCAGAACGGCGTGGAGAACGAGAACATGGTGTGGAAAGACACCGTCCTGTTGCCGGCAGGCTCGACGACGGACATCCTGCTTGAGCTTTCCAACCCCGGGCGATGGATGGTCCACTGCCACATCGCCGAGCATCTGGAATCGGGAATGAAGTTCGTCTTCGACGTGGAAGGGAATCGACCATGACCGCATCGCTCGCCAACCGTTCTTTCGGGATTCTCCTGGGGGCCGCCCTCGCGATGACGCTGGGCCTCACGGCCCCCGTCGAAGCGCAGAACTTCGACGACCTCATCGCGGTCCCACGGGGCACCGTCGCACTCACCAACGCCAAGGTGTTCGATGGGACCGGCGCACCGGCCCGCACCGGCCAGACCATCATCATCGAAGGCGACCGGATTACCGCCGTGGGAGCCACGGGTCGTACCGACATCCCGTTCGCGACCCGTGTCCTCGACCTGAGCGGCTATACGTGTATTCCAGGGCTGGCCGCGCTCCACAACCCCAGCTACTCCACCGGCGGCAACGGCCGGGCGGCCCAGCTGTCGTTCTCGGGCTCCCGCCTCTACCTGGCGTCGGGCGTCACCACCATCCGGACCACCGGTGCCCAGCAGCCGTACGCCGAACTCAACTTGAAGCGGGAGATCGAGGCCGGCCGCGTGGTCGGACCCACCATGTTCACCACCGGGCCGTACCTAACCGGTGAGCAGGGCTCGCAGACCATGACGCAGCTCGAGGGTCCGGAGCAGGCACGGCGCGTGGTCCGCTACTGGTCCGAGGAAGGCGTGGACTGGTTCAAGGCGTACACGTGGATCTCCCGAGCCGAGCTCGGTGCCGCCATCGAGGAGGCCCATCGCCACGGCGTGAAGGTCACGGCCCACCTCTGCTCCGTCGGCTACAGGGAGGCCGTCGCCCTCGGCATCGACAACCTGGAGCACGGTCTCTTCGCCAACAGTGAGTACGCGCCGAACAAGCGACCCGACGAGTGCCCGCCGGGCTTCCGCAACGGATACGCCGACCTGGACATCCAGGGCCCCGAGGTCCAGGCCACGTTCCGCGACATGATCGAGAACGACGTGCCCATGACGTCGACCCTCGTGGTGTACGAGATCTCCGTCGCGGGGCGCGAGCCCATCGACGAGCGCGTCTTCGACGTGCTGGCCCCCGAGATCGCCGAGGAGGTCCGGGCGATCTCCATCCAGCGGCGAGCCGGACGGGGCGCCATCGACCCGGCCGTCTACCAGAAGGCACTGGAGTACGAGAAGGCATTCGTCGAAGCGGGTGGCCTCCTCGCGGCGGGCGTCTACCCCACAGGGTACGGGGCCGCACCTCCGGGATTCGGTGACCAGCGCAACTACGAGCTCCTCCTCGAAGCCGGATTCACCCCGGCGGAGGTGGTCCAGATCATGAGCCACAACGGCGCCAGGGTCCTGGGTATCGACGACCGGGTCGGGACGATCCGGGCGGGCATGACCGCCGACCTGGTGGTCATCGACGCCGACCTGGAGGCCGTGGGTCACCTTCACGACACGAGCATCGTCTTCCGTCACGGCATCGGCTGGGACTCGGCGAAGCTCATCGACTCCGTGCGCGGGATCGTGGGCGTGCGTTGACCATGGCACCCGGCCCGTGAGCACCCCATGAGGGCTCCATGGGCTACCTGATCGCAGCGGTCGCAGCACCGGTCCTCGGGCCGGTGCTGTATCGCTTGCTGCATCCCCACCCCAAGGCGGTAGGCTTCGTCGACGGCTTCGTGTATCTGGCCGTCCCGCTCCTGGTGGCTGCGCAGGTGCTGCCCCACGCCTGGGCCGAGGGCAGTCTCGTGCCCTTGCTGGTGGTGACCGCGGGCTTTCTCCTCCCGGCGTTGGTGGAGCAGGCGTCGCACGCCCTCGCCGACCAGACGGACAACCTCGCGCTCGTCGTGGGGATTGCCGGTCTGGCCCTGCATGCGGCCCTGGAGGGCGCGGCGTTGGGACCCGGGGCCGGGTCCGAGGACGGATCCCTCGGACGCGATGCCTTCGCCCTGGCGGTCATCCTCCACCGCGTCCCCGTGGGCCTGGTCATCTGGTGGCTCATACGGCCACGCTTCGGACAGGGTGCGGCCTCGTTCGGCGTCGCCTCCCTCATGCTGGCCACGTTGGCGGGGTGGGTCCTGGGGCACGAACTCATGGAGGGGATGCACTCCGGAGGCGCCGAGCTCTTCCAGATCGTCGTCAGCGGATCGCTGGTCCATGTGGTCTTCCACCAGGGCCGCCACGATCACGACCATTCGCACGACCACGGTCACAACCACTCCTGACGCACGACCCTCTTCGGACGACATCGACCCATGACCTCACACTCCCCACCCACCCGTCGCCCCCTTCACGCTTCGTCGCCACTCGCTTTGGCCTTCACCGTCCTCGCGCTCGGCGCGACCCACGTGGCGCTGCCGGATGGAGTGGACGCCCAGCAGCAAACACGGACCGGACCTGTCATCGAGTCGGCCGGCGCCGTCTTCGCCGTGGCGCCCACGTTGGCGACGCCCCTGGACCGGGACTACCGGGTGGCCTTCGATGTCTCCGCCCCCGCCCCCTCCCACGACCGACTCAACGTCGCGTTCAACACTGCGGCCCGCTTCCTGAACATGCACGGCCAGGCTGGGGTGCCCGCTGACCGCTTGGGGGCCGCGCTCGTCGTCCACGGCGGCGCGTCCTTCGAGCTCCTCGACGACGCGGCGTACCGGGAACGCTTCGGTACCGACAACCCCAACGGCGACCTCCTCCGCGAGCTCGTGGCGAAGGGGCATCGGGTCGTCCTGTGCGGTCAGAGCGCCGCGTCGCGGGACGTCCCCACGGACCGACTCATCGACGGGGTCGAAGTGGCGCTTTCCGCGATGACCGCCTTCCTGCTGCTTCAGGACGAGGGGTACAGGGTCAATCCCTGGTAGGCCGTCCGACCCATTCCCTCAAGCCGCTCGATCGCCTAGCCCAGGCTCTGCAACAGAGCACGCAGCCGCTCGCGCTTGGGCTGGTACTCGGGGTCGGCCCCCTCGGTGATCTCCAGGAAGAGGGTCAGCAGCTCACGGGCCCGTGAGGCATCACCGTGCTCTGCGGGGAGCTCGGCCAGCAGCGGCACGGCCGCCCAGAAGCTCGAGTTGTCTCCGCTGTTCAACCGGTTCGGATCCGGGGCGGTGACGTACTTCTCGAGGTAGTGGATCGCCGAGTCGGGCTGCTCCAACGCCGCGAACGTCTGCCCCAGAGCGAGCAGCCCGCACAGCAGACAGGGCGTCGTCTCGTGGACGTCGCGCATGCTGTCGAGGGCCTCGTCGACGCGCCCCTCCGCAACGTCGATGCGCGCGGTCGCCAACCGCCACGTGATGTCGTCCTCGTAGTCCTCCTGGTCCGTATCTCGTGCGTACGCGTCGAGAAGTGTCCGGGCCAGATCCGGGCGGCCAGCCCCGGCCAGGACCTCGGCGAGGGGCGTGTCCATGCGGTCCTCGACCGGCTGGGCAGACAGGGTCGACGCGTACTCGGCCGCGATGAACTCCGCCGCCCTCTCTGGATCCTCTTCGTAGCTGAGCACCACGACCCCGCCGAGAAGGGTCCGAATCGCCTCGTACGACGCCCCGACATCGATCCCGGCTTCGACGAAGCGTGCAAACCCGTCGTCGAACGCGTCCCACGCGTCGTCGACCTGCCCGCGCAGGAAGAGGATGTTGGCGAGCGTCGCCAACGCCGGACCCTCGAACGGGCTCCCACGCACACGCGCGGCCATCCGCTCCGCCGCCTCCTGGGCCTCCAGATAGTCCAATCGCACCGCGGCGAGCCGCAACCGGTACTCATCGCCATTGGGATTGTCCGGGAAGGTCTCCTCGAAGTCCCGTAGGGTGGCCTCGGCCTCCGAGACCCGTCCCAGTTCGATGAGGGCGTCGATGGCCCCCGAGTAGGTGCTCGCTGGAGCGCCGCCCTGTCGGACGGAGCGGAGGTACACGTCTGCTGCCTCCGCCGTACGACCGTTGGCTCGGTACCTCACGGCGAGGTTGTTCAGGGCGATGCGGTCCGTCGGGTACGCCTCGAGGAGCGTGACGTACCGGCTCTCGGCCGCGTCGTTGTCCCCTTCCACGTAGTCCAGATACGCGGCTTCGGCGAGCCACCGCTCACGGTCGGTGAGGCGGTCGCGGAGTTCGTACGCTCGGGTAAAGGACTGCTGTGCGCGCTCCGGCTCGGCGTTCAGGTTGTTGAGCAGGATGCCCAGCTTGCGGTGCGCCATGGCGAAAAGGGAGTCCTCGGCCAACGCCTCTTCCATGAGGACGATGGCGCGGTCGATGTCTCCCCGATTGTTGGCTCGATCGGACTGGGCGTACTTCTCCAGCGCCTGCATGGACGCGGTGGTGACCTCATCAAGGGGAGCGTCACCCTGGATGGTCCGCAAAGACTCACCGATGCGTTCCCGCAGCTGTGCCGAAAGCCGATCGACTCCGTCGGGAATCTCTGAGACGTCGTCGACGGTTTCGCGAACGGCGACGAGGGGCTCGCCCGCGGCGGACACGATACGGGCGGAGACGACGTAGGAGCTGCCGGCTTGCAGGACTTCGCCGGCGACGACGGCCTTGATGCCCTCCCGACGCGCTGCTTCGAGAGCTGTCTCGAACGCCAAGGGCGCGTTCGGATCGCGCTGCATGCGCGACAGGACCGGAACGAGCTGGACGGGCTCGAGCACCGTGAACGCCGGCGATTGGGCGAGATCGATGCGGAGCAGCGTGGTCACCGTCCCCGTCAGCCCCTCGGGCTCGACGTCTCCTCCGAAGTCGGCCAGAATCACCCGCTCCTGCTCTTCGAAGACGCCCCGGGCCTGGAGGGTCCCCACCGGACCGATGCCGGAAGAACGGAGCGCCAGGTACCCCACCGTCAGCAGCAGCACGAGTGCCCCGGCCGCGACCCCGCCGCGTCGCCAGTTCTTCCAGGTGAGGATGGATGCCAGCCCCGCTGCGCCACCGGGGCGAGCCCTGCGCTGCACGAGGCTCGTCGCCACGAGGACCACGAAGCCCGCCAGGAGCGCTACGAGGAGCGCCCTCCCGAACCAGAGAGGAAGCCCGATGAGGGACGACAGGGTGTCCGCGACCTGAAGCGTGATCCACGACCCGATGCCGTAGCTGGCCATGAGCTGCCACACGGAGCGGCTCTGGAGGTCGAACGTTCCTTCACTCATGCGTCGTGCGGAGCGGGGATCACGGAGCGCCGGAGGCGACGCCGCCGACGAGAGGTAAGGAGGGGACGCGCCTCTGCAGACGCAAGGTTGCGTCCAGCGGAGCCTCCTACCGCGTCAGCCACTCCAGCATGGACTGCGTCACGTCCTCGGACGCGTCCTGTTGGACGAAATGCCCGATGTCCGGCAGACGCACGAGTGTGTACTCGGCGTCGACCCATGCCTCCGTTCCGTCGAGGCCGGCGGGTAGCAAGTACGGGTCGGCCATCCCGTGAATCTGGAGGACCGGAGCGCGCACCGGCGGCACATCGCCCATCTCCCGGTACGGCTCAACGGGATAGTTGGCCTTGTAGTACGCCATCATGCCCTCGAAGCTGGATCGCTCGAAGGCCTCCACGTAGCGGGCGCGGGCCCCCTCGTCGGAGACCCACCCGGCGAGACCCGCGGCGCTGAGCGCCCGGTGCGACCCGGGCTGTTGGAAGTTGCGGGCGTACTGGCTGTTGGCCTGCTGCTCCGGATTGGTGGCGAGCTCCCGGCTGAGGCCCTTGGGGTGGGGAAGGTTGAGCACGATGAGTCGGTCGACGACGTCGGGCCGATACATGGCCGTCGACCACGCGATCATGCCGCCCCAGTCGTGACCGACGACCACGGCCCGGGCCTCGCCCTGGTCGGCGATGACCGCGGCCACGTCCCCGACGAGGAGGGGCATGGCGTAGGCCTCCACGCCCTCGGGCTGGTCGCTCAGGTTGTAGCCCCTCGTGTCCATGGCGGCGACGCGGAAGCCGGCGTCTGCGAGCGCCGCCATCTGGTCCCGCCAGGTGAACCAGAAGTCCGGGAAGCCGTGGATCATGACGACGAGGGGCGCGTCGTCGCCGTGCTCGCTGCCGAGGAGCGCGTAGTGGATGGAGACCCCGTCGGAATCGGCGTAGTGGTGTTCGACCCGATCCATAATCCCGCCCCCACCTGATTGCTGCGCGAGCCCGGCCAGCGGCATCAAGGCCGACACCGCGCATCCCAGGAAGATGCCCCGTACCCGCGCCTTGGACCGTGCGCGTGCCACAAGCCGTGCGGCCATCCAGCCTCCTCGGTTGCACAAATCCCTTCGAGGACGGATTCTGCAGAACTGGAAGGGCCTCCGCCACCTGCGGAGGTAACGCGCACGCCCTGGGAGGAACGAGACCATGGAGAAGAACGACGTCTCACGTCGCCATTTCGTCGGTGGAGCCGCAGCGGCTCTCGGCTCGCTCGCCGTCGCGCCGGAGCTTGTCAGCGCGCGGACACGGGAGGCTGCAGCCCGTGGCATCCGACGCGTGCCCGGTGGCGCTCCCATGCTCCGCATGCTCGACGAGGTCGACGAGTACGACGCGTTGGCCCACCTGTCGTCCAACGAGAACCCCTTCGGCCCGTCGGACAAGGCGCTGGAGGCCATGACGTACGCCTTCAAGTACTCCATGCGGTACGGCTATCCCGACAACGACGTCCACGAGAAGATCGCCGCCGCCCACGGTGTCGGACGCGAGTACCTCCTCATGGGAGCCGGCTCCGGCGAGATCCTGGAGGTCGTGGGTCTGACCTACCTCGGACACGGCAAGAAGGTCATCGGCGTCGAGCCCTCCTACGCCTCGGTGTACCGCCATGCCAGCGGTATCGACGCCGACACGGTGCTCCTTCCCCTCGAGGCCGACCACCGACAGAACGTCCAGCGGATGGTGGATGCGACGAACCGCAACTACCGCGACGTCGGGTTCGTCTACGTCTGCAACCCGAACAATCCCACCGGCGTGTGCATGACCGCCGACGAGATCGCGTACCTCCTGGACAACATCCCCGAGGACGTCCCGGTTCTCATCGACGAGGCGTACCACCACTTCGTCGAAGACCCGGCGTACGAGGAGTCCATCAAGTACGTGCGTGAGGGCCGGAAGGTCATCATCGCCCGGACCTTCTCGAAGATCTACGGCATGGCGGCCATGCGAATCGGCTTCGCCATCGCTCCGCCGGACATGATCCAGGAGATGAGCGCATACAGCACGGGCAGTGTCAACGCGCTGGCCCGCTGGGGCGCCGTAGCCTCCATGGAGGACGTGGAGGCCGCGCAGAAGATGCTGGCCCACAACAAGCACTGGCGGGAACAGACCCGCTCCGACCTGGCGAGCCTTGGCTTCGAGAGCATCCCGTCGCAGACCAACTTCTTCATGGTCAACCTCGGTCGTGAGGTGGCCCCGGTCCGTCGCGCCTTCCGCGAGCGCCTGGTGGCGGTGGGTCGTGACTTCCCGCCCATGCTCGACCACCTCCGCGTCTCCGTCGGGACCGAAGAGGAGATGGGCCGCTTCATGAACGCCTTCGAAGACATCCTGAAGACCCCCGTCATGAGCAGCCGCGGAGGCTGACGCCCGCGCGGAGGACGCGCCCGTAGCGCATCGGTTACCGGCTCCGACAGCGCGGGCACCAGGCGAAACGACGCCGGCGTGGAGGGTCGTGGGATTCGTCCCACGGCCCTCTTTGCCATCCTGCCCCTTCCCGATCAGATTCGTCGCTCGAATCCGACCGCACCGAGGACCCCATGAGCACGACCCGAAAAGATTTCCTCAAGCTCTCGGCCGTCGCCGGAGGTGCCCTCGGCCTGGGCGTCGGCCCCGGCTCGCTCCAGGGACAGGAGGCCCCAAGCGAAGGCGCAGCCGCCCGGTACGCCAGGCCCCAGGTCCCCCCTGCTCCCCGCCGGCTGGACATCCTGATCCTCGGCGGCACCGGCTTCATCGGACCGTTCCAGGTCCGCTACGCCCTGGACCGTGGCCACAACGTCACCCTCTTCAACCGGGGCTCGGGAGAAGCCGTCTTCCCCTACCTCGAGACGCTGGAGGGAGACCGGAACGGCGACTACTCCGCCCTGGAAGGCCGTACCTGGGATCTGGTCATCGACAACTCGACGGCGCGGCCCGACTGGGTGGAGATGGCCGCCGACATCCTGAAGGACCAGTGCGACCAGTTCATGTACGTCTCGTCGCGCTCGGCGTACGCCGACGTCTCACGGGTGCCCATGTCCATCGAGGCCCCAACGTGGACCTTCAAGTCGGCGGGCATCGACCCGGCCGCCGAGCGGCTCCCCTATGGCCTGGCGAAGGCGGAGTCGGAGCGCAACGCCATGCGTATCATGCCGGGCCGCACCACCATCGTCCGACCCGGCCTCATCATCGGCCCAGGCGACGAGACCGACCGATTCACCTATTGGCCCGTCCGTATCCACCGAGGTGGTGAGGTATTGGCTCCGGGCGACGGCAGCGACCCGGTGCAGATCATCGACGTTCGTGACTTCACCGAGTTCATGATCCACCTCGGCGAGAACCAGACCATGGGGATCTACAACTGCGTGGGACCGGCCGTCCCGCGCCCCATGTCGGAGCTCCTGTACGGGATTCGCGCCGTCACCACGGCCGAGACCACGTTCACGTGGGTCGACGACCTCGAGTTCTTGGC
Source organism: uncultured Gemmatimonadales bacterium (assembly GCA_937983085.1). Taxonomy (GTDB): domain Bacteria; phylum Gemmatimonadota; class Gemmatimonadetes; order Longimicrobiales; family Gaopeijiaceae; genus UBA2589. The sequence continues at coordinate 8,302 of CALJKZ010000402.1, read as the reverse complement.
ATCGATGGGCGTGCGCCCGTACGCCGAGATGCCGGTGTGGCGCCCGCCGGTGGAGGGGAGCGAGGGCTTCGCCCGGTTCGATCTCACGCCGGAGGTCGAGGCGGGGCTGACTTTCCGGCCCCTGGCCGAGACTGCCGCGGACACCCTGGACTATCACTTCTCACGCCCGGTGGAGCGGCAGGAGAACTTCCGCTCCGGCCTCTCGGCCGAGCGCGAAGTCGAGGTGCTCCGGGCCTGGCACGCACGGAACGGATGAGCGAGACCATGGAGGTGACCGAAGGCGAGCGAGCCACCCCCGGCTCGGGTCGACGCATTCTCGACTCCGTGACGGGCGCGGTCCATCAACGCATCGTCGGGCAGGACGAAGCCGTGGAAGGGCTGCTCATCGCGCTGCTCACCGGTGGCCACATCCTTCTGGAGGGACTGCCGGGGCTGGCCAAGACCCTCATGGTCCGGACGCTCGCCGAGGCCATCCACACAGGCTTTCGACGCATCCAGTTCACGCCGGACCTGCTGCCCACGGACATCATCGGCACGCCCATCTTCGATCAGGCGGCCAGCGAGTTCAGGGTCCAGAAGGGTCCCATCTTCTCGAACATTATTCTCGCCGACGAGATCAACCGCGCGCCGCCGAAGGTGCAGGCGGCGCTCCTGGAGGCCATGGAGGAGCGGCAGGTCACCATCGCCGGCGACACCTTCGTCCTCGACACGCCGTTCATGGTGCTCGCCACCCAGAACCCGGTGGAGCTCCACGGGACGTACCCCCTGGCAGAGGCCCAGCTCGATCGCTTCGCCATGAAGCTGCACATCGGGTACCCGGACCGGGCGGAGGAGAAGGCCATCGTGCGGCGGGTGGCGACGGGATCCCGGACCCCCGTCGATGCGGTCGTCACCGTGGAACAGGTGGCACAGGCACGCCAGGCCGTGGAGGCCGTTCGCCTCGAAGACGACGTCCTCGACTACATCGTCGAACTCACCTTCGCCACTCGCGAACCCGCCGAGTACGGACTCTCGGACATCGCCGGGCTCATCGAGTACGGTGCGTCGCCGCGGGCCACCATCTTCCTGACTCGGGCTTCCCGGGCCCGCGCCTTCCTCCGGGGCCGGGACTACGTCATGCCCGACGACGTGAAGGCCATGGCTCTCCAGGTCATGCGTCACCGACTTCGGACGACCTACGAGGCGGACGCCCGTGGCGTGGACTCCGACGACATCGTGCGACGCGTGCTCGAGGCTGTCCCGGCACCCTGATGCCACGGGCGGCGGCGCGGGGCCAGAAGGGCACCTCGGGCGCCGGCGCCATCGCCGCGCGCCACGTCTTCACACCCGAGGTCACCGCCCAGCTCAAGCGGATCGAGCTCTCCACCCGAGGGCTCGTCGAATCGCTCTTCAGCGGCGAGTACCACTCCATCTTCAAGGGTCGGGGCCTCGAGTTCTCCGACGTCCGGGAGTACCAGCCCGGCGACGACGTCCGCGCCATCGACTGGAACGTCACGGCTCGACGCGGGCGCCTCTTCATCAAAGAGCTCGTCGAAGAGCGGCAGCTGACCGCGTTGGTCATGGTCGATCTCTCCGCGTCCAAGGCGTTCGGTACCGGGGACAAGCCCAACGCCCACATCGCCGCCGAGGTCGCCGCCATCCTGGCGCTGGCGGCAACGTCGAACAACGACCGGGTGGGCCTTCTCCTCGTCACCGATCGGGTGGAGTGGTACGTGCCTCCCGACACCGGACGACGACACGCCCTTCGACTCGTCCTCGAGATCCTGGCGTACCACCCCGAGGGGCGTGCCACCCGTCTGTCGGAGGGAATGCGCTTCGCCGAGAAAGTGCTCCACCAGCGGACCACCGTCTTCGTGGTGAGCGACTTCCTCACGTCCACCACGGTGGATCCGGCACTCTCCCATGCCATGCGGAAGCTCGCGTGGGATCACGACGTGGTGCCCATCCGGCTCACCGATCCGGCGGCGTCCGAGCTCCCCAACGTGGGCATGCTCGCCGTCACCGACCCGGAGACGGGTCGACGGCACGTGGTGAACACCAGCCGCAGGAAGGTGCGGGACGAGCACCGGACGCGGGCGGCCCGGGCCCGCTCGGCCGTGGACGGCATCTTCCACGATCTCCAGTTGGACGTGGTGGACATCGACACCACCCGGGAGTACCTCCCGCCCCTCATCGGCTTCTTCCGGGCTCGGGCCCGCGCGTTGCGGTGAGGCCCTTCGCCCCGAGGGGCCGACGAGTAAGCGCCCTCCGAGTCGTGGCCTTGCTGGCCGTGGCACCTTTGGCCGTGGCGCTCCTGGCCGCAGCCCCTCCGGTAGAGGTGTCGGCCCAGCTGAGCTCCTCACCGCTCCAGTCCGTGGCTCTCTCCGCGGACTCGGTGGAGATCGGCGATCGCTTCGACCTGCTCGTCGAGCTCCACCTCGGACCTGACGAGGTGGCCTTCTTCCCCGACTCCCTGGCCGCCCCGGGTGTCGAGCCCTTCGATGGGGTCGCCTGGACCGCGACCGCAGGCGAGAGCGGTGGTACGGTGCTCTCCGTGTCCTATCCGCTTCTCGCGTACCAGACGGGCCCCGTCCTCGTGCCCGACTTCGACGTCTTCGTCGCGCCGCGGGGAGAGGCCATCGAAGCCGATTACGCCGGCGACGGAGACCTGGTGGGCTCTTGGGACGCCTTCCGATCGGCCCCGGCCCGGGTCCCGTCGGTCCGACTGCTGCCCGTGCCACCCCGGCAGGTCATGGTGGCCACGGTCCTCGGGCTGGACTACATCACCACGCAGATCACGCCCCGACCCCCCGCCGACCTCTCCGGGGGCGACCGCGACTGGATCGCCACGCTCCTGGTAGGGCTGTTCGGGGTCCTCCTCTCCGGAGTCGCCGTGTCGTCCGCCCGGGATTGGGTGCGGTATCGATCCATGGTTCCCCCGCCGCCGCCACCCACGCCGAAGGAGCAGGCGCTGACCGCGCTGGCGGAGATCGAGGCGTCGGGGATGCACGCCGACGGTCGTCTCCGGGAGTTCTACGGGAGCTGGAGCGAGGCGGTCCGTCGTTACGTGGAGAGCTTCCAGGCCGCCTGGAGCCCGGCGTGGACGAGCACCGAGCTCATGACCGATCTGCAGGGGGCGAGGCGATCGGTGGCCGTCGAACGAGCCACCGGGCCCGAAGAGATCGCCGGCATCATGAGGACCGCCGAGGAGGTGAAGTTCGGCGGGCGCCGGCCGGACGCCGACGCCGCCCTCGCCCACCTCCACCGCGCCCGGGCCTGGATCGAGGGCTCGAAGGACGGCGCTCCATGACCTTCGGCCTCGCGGCTCCGTCCTGGCTTTGGCTTCTGGTGCCCGTGGCACTCCTGGCCGTCTGGATGCGGCCACGAGCGACGCGCGGCCTGGTCCTCGCCGGATCCGAGGACCCCGGAAGCCGCCTCGGGATCGGTTGGCTCGGGGCGCTGGTGGAGTGGACGCCCCTCCTTCTCCGCGCCGGCGCCCTGGCCGCCGTCGTCGTCGCCTTGGCCGGACCACAGGCCGTGGAGGTCGTCGAGGAGCCCCGGACCGAAGGCGTAGGGATCGCCCTGGCCCTCGACCTTTCCACCTCCATGTGGGCCGAGGACATGGGCGCGCGACAGAGTCGCCTGGACGTGGCGAAGAACACGGCACTGCGCTTCATCGATGCCCGCGACGACGACATGGGGCTGGTGACCTTCGCCGGGGAGGCCCTGACGCGCCTTCCGCTGACCCACGACGCGTACGTGGTGCGGGAGGCGGTCTCGGAGCTGGAGGTCGGGCTTCTCATGGACGGCACCGACATCCACGGTGCCATCGCGGCGGGAGCCGGTCTCCTCGACGACGTGCCCCACCCTTCGAAGGTGCTCATCCTCGTCACCGACGGCGCCCACAACAAAGCCGGGGTCATGCCCGAACGGGCGGCGCGGGCCGCCGCCGCCGTAGGGGTCACCATCTACCCCGTGGCCATCGGTCAGGAGCGAGGACGGGACACCCAGGCCATGGAGACCGTCCTCACCCAGGCGGCCCGGATCACCGGTGGACGGTACTTCAAGGCCACGGACGCACGGGCACTGGACGAGATCTACGACGAGATCGACCGCATCGTGCAACCGTCGGAGGAGATCATCGAGCGCGTCGAGATCACGCCGTGGTCGTGGCTCTTCGCGCTCCTCGCCCTCGTCCTCGGTACGCTGGCGACGGTGCTTCGGGGTTCGCCCCTGGGGGTGCTGCCGTGATCTACGACCGCCCCGATCTGCTTCTGGTCCTCCCCGTGGCAGCCCTCCTCATGACGCTGTCCATTCTCTGGCAATGGAGGCGGTCGAGAAGGCTCGCCGAGGCATTCGGAGGCGGAGAGGCCGCTCGTCGTCTCACGGGTCAGTCTCTCCGGCGCTTCCCCAGCGCACGGCTCGGCTGCACGGTCCTCGCCGCCCTGGCGTTGACGCTGGCAGCCTCCGGTGTCCGACGGGATACGGGCGAACCTCCCCCGCCGGCCACCCCTGTGGATCTTCTCATCGCCCTGGACGTCTCCCATTCCATGACGGGGGCCGACGTCGAGCCCTCGCGCTTCGACGTCGCCCGGGAATCGGTGGATCGTGTGGTGGAGTCGAGGGTCGCGGATCGTCTCGCCCTGAGCCTGTTCGCCGGATGGCCGTACGGGCTGGTCCCCGTCACCGACGACAGCGACGTGGTGGAGTACTTCGTGCCGTGGCTCGAGCCCGAGCTTCTTCAGCAGCGGGACCAGGGGACGGCACTGGCAGATGTGGTGGACCACGCGGTGGAGCGCTGGGCCGACCGCTCCCGCGAGGGTGCCATTCCCGTGCTTCTCCTCATCTCCGACGGAGAGGCCCACGGCGCCGCGCCCGAGGTCCTCGCCGCCGCCAACCGGGCCGTGGAGAGCGGCTTGAGGATCTGGACCGCCGGCGTCGGGACCCCCGAGGGCGCTCCTCTCTTCGTTTCGGGATCGGGTGGCGCTCCCCTGCTCGAGGGGTCGGGCGGTCAGGTGGTGGCGGGGCACGACGCCGACCTCCTCCAAGACGTGGCACGTATCGGAGGCGGCGCCTTCCATGCCCTCTCGTCGCCGGACGACGTGGACGAGCTCGTGGCCGAACTCCAGCGACTCGGGGGAAGCGTGGAGGCGGCCGAGGAGGCGCCATTCGATCCAACCCTGCTTCTCCTCCTCGCGGCACTCGCCCTCCTGGCCACCGACGCCATCCTCGACTCCGGCGTGCTGGTTCGAGGCCGGCGGCGGAGCACGGTGGAGGGGAGGGCGTGATGGTGCCGCGACAGGTCCTCGTGCGGGTCGGGCTCGCCGTCGTCGCCGCGGCGGGTCTCGTGTGGTCGTGGTCCGCGGAACGGAGCAGTCTCGAGCGGGCCAACCGGCTGGCCCGAGTCGGCGAGGTCGCGCAGGCGGCGACCCTCTACGAGGAGCGGGCTCTCGAGACCCCTTCGGACACCGAGCTCCGCTACAACCTGGGGACGGCCCTCATCGCCCTGGACTCGACCGACGCTGAGGTGGAGCTCGCCAGAGCCACCGTGGGCGGGCCTAGGGAGGTGCAGGGAAGGGCCCAGTACAACATCGGGCTCGTGCGCCTCCGCCGCGCCCTCGACGTGGCAGACCCCGATTCGGTCCGCTCGGATGCGGCGGCGGCCATCGAGGCCAACCGACTGGCTCTACGCCTCCGGCCGGGGGACGCCGACGCCAAGTGGAATCTGGCCATGGCGGTCCGCCTCCTGGACTCCATCGACGCCTTCGAGCGACGGAGTGGGCGCGAGCTCACCGATGGGGCCGTGGAAGCCGACGTGGTGACCCGCTCGGTGAACGTGCCCGATCCCGAGGAGGACGAGCGCGCAGAGGATCCCCCCGCGGAAGGCGAAGAGGAGACGGCGGCCGTGGCCAGCGACGAGGGGCCACTGTCTCCCGAAGAGGCGGCCGAGATTCTCGGGGTGAGCCATCTGGACCCCACGGACATGCTGAAGAAGCTACTCGCCATCGAGGGGCGGGGGCGCTCCCTCTTCCGTCGAGGCACCACCTCACGGCGCTGGTAGACCACGCGCAAGGGACCTGCCCCGTCCACCCCAAGGGTGGTGGCCCCACCGAAGACCTACGGGTGCTGGCACCGCCGAAGACTACCCGTGGTGTGCCCAGCCGAAGATGTCGACCCTGTCGGCGGTGTCGGAGGGTAGGGCACACTCCGGGTCCGTATGACGCACTCCCTGGCCCCGACGGCCGAAGTCTTCACGAAGAGGCTCACCCTCGCCGGACACCACCATCTGCACGGTGAAGGGTTCGGCGGAGACGCGCGCGGTCGTCGCCTGGATGGGTACGCAGTCGAGATGAACGGCGGCCGAGGCCGCCTGTCCCACCAGAATCCTGATGTCTCCGTCGGAAGGGGGTCGCGACGGGTCCCACGATCCGATGGGCAGTTCCTCGAACTCCCTGCGCTCGTCGCCAGGGGAGATGGGCGTCCGCGGCGAGTCGCCGGGCAGGGGAATGCGCCACACCCATGTGCTCACCGAGATGTGGGCGTCCAGCAGCCAGCTGGCCCGGTCGCGGAAGTCGCGGTCCACGAAGACCTCTCGTGAGGCCATGGAGACATAGGCGACCGGCCTCGCGTTCAGGGGACGCGCCAAGCGGACCGCATCGCCGAAGCCAACCACCACCGGCCGTAGGGAGGAAGACAGGGCGCCGCCCTCCACGACCTCGTAGCCGCCCACCCCTCCGGCTCCCCCATCAACGGACCCGCGACCGGCGCCCCCGGACTCGGACGCTCCCCGGTCGCCTCGGGTCTCGAAGGTGCAGCCGGACAGCCCCACGCCCAACGCCGACGCAGCCGTACGGAGGAACGTGCGCCGACTCGTGACGCGACCCGGGAGCACGCGGACAAGGAGCGACGAAGGGTCTATTTAGAAGCCTCGGCCGATGGAAAGGTGCAGGTGCCAGCGACGGTACGACTGCGCCTCCAGTTGGTCTAGGGGAGTTCCGTCGAGAATGGCTCGAGCCACGTCCCCGGGAGGAAGGAGATCCACCGGGATGGGATTGAGCTTGTATCCGACGCCGAGACGGATGGGACCCACGAGGGTGCCGAACTCGAAGCCACCGCCGACGGCGTAGGCCCAGCCTTCGCGGCGGAGCTCGGGGTCTCCCGGGTCGAAAGTATCGCCCGGGCTCCAGACCCGTCCGGCGTCGAAGAAGACGTACGTCCGGTGGGGTTGGGAGAGCAGGGGAAAGGGCATGCCCAGTTCGGTGGTGCCCGTGAGCCGAACGAGTCCCCCGGCCGGTACGAAGCGGTCGGCGACCACGACGCCGTTCTCGTCCACGCTGACATCGGGGATCTTCGAGCCCATCAAGCCGTTGCCCCACCCCCGGACGTCGCTGGTGCCCCCTGCGGTGAACATCACGTCGCGCAGGCCGACGATGGCCCGCGTCCGGGACACGCCACTCTCGGGATCGCTCTCGCCGAAGGGGAAGAGCCTGCCGGCCGTCCCCCGGAGGTACAGCGTGAAGTCGGAGTTCAGCCGGCGTGCGGCCATGGCCTGAACCGACATGCGGACGAACTCCACGTCGCTGACGCCCGACGGACCCGTCACCTCCAGGGCCGGCTCGACGAGGTAGCCCGACGACGGGTTGATCCGGTCGTCGAGGGTCCCGTAGGCCCCCCGCAGCCGCACGATGCTCTTCACGAAAATGGGAGCGAAGACGCTGTCGCCCTGGGCGACGACCTCGCTCAGGGGCGTGAGCTGATAGGTGTCGTCGACCCGAAGGCGGGACAGCTCGTGCTGGACGGTGACGGTCTCCAGCGGACGCACCCGATAGATGACCGACGTCTCGACGCCGTACAGGAGCGACCGATCGCGGAAGTCGTCGCGGAAGCGGGCGAAGGGCCCGAACGTCCCCGAGATGGTCCGTTGGATGAGGTACGGCTGACGCACCAGGGCGGAGAGACCGACGCTCCGCGTGTTCGTCGCCTCCAAGGCGCCCCATCCGCTCTCGAAGTTGGACGAGAGCGTGAGGGTGCGTGCACCGCCGTAGAAGTTCCGGTGCTGCCAGTGGGCCTCTCCACCGATGCCCGACTCGGATCTCCAACCCACTCGGCCCCAGATGAGGCGGGGGTGACCCTCGTTGAGTCGGTACCGGACTACGACCGCGGTGTCCTGGGGCTGGCTGTCCGCCAACCCTCCCAAGGCCCGCCGGATGAGATCGAGCTCGAAGAGCTCGCGCTGTCCCTCGCTCACGCGACGCGCGCTGTACCAGTCGCCGACGCGAATGGGGCTCTCCCTGCGGAGAACGGGCGGCTCCAGACGCTCGTG
>CALJKZ010000401.1 GCA_937983085.1 uncultured Gemmatimonadales bacterium | reverse complement strand
ACACCGGGTCTCTCGTGATATCGAGCCCGGGGGCAATGGGCATCGCATCATCGGTGGGGAGAGAAATCGTGGTGACCCGGAATTCCTCGAGCTCCTCCTCGGCCCTTTGCAGCGAGTCCTCGACTGCATCGAGCTGCTCTTCGAGCGTGAGCAGTCGCTCTCTGAGCGTGGCGGTCTTCAGCTCGTCCGCCACCGTGACATGACGCTCCATCACTTGGTTCAGGATGGATGCGATCTTGGCCGGATCGGGTCCGTCGAGCGTGAGCCTGAGGAAGTTCCCCTGTAGGTCCATCCTTGCGTTGATTCGGTCGGAGAGTTCCTGGGCCGCGTCGCGGGGCGTCACCACCGTGAAGGTGACCGTCGCTCCGGGTTCGAAGGAGCCCCTCGCCGGAGCCCAGATGAACCCGACGTTCTCGCCGATAGGCACACCGAGACGCCCGCTCTGCACGAGCGCACCGTTCTGCGTCGTCAGAGTGAACTCGTCGCCCGCCGCGCTGATCGCCATCCGATAAGTGCCAGGCATGAATTGCTGCGCGAGGCCAAACTGCGCGAACGCGGGACTGTACTCCTCAGGAACGCTGAGGTAGAGACGCTCTCTGACCGCAACGGTGTCGAGTACCTCGAAGGACTTCAACAGCTCGATCCAGGCGTTGGATTCGAGGAGGCCCGCGGCGCGGATTGGGCCGGCGTTCCCGGTGCCTCCCCGGGTCTCGGTCTCGATCCACAGGTTCCCCTGAGCAACGTAGCTCACTGAGGTCGAGGTCCAGACGAAGTACGCTCCGAGGCCACCGACGAGGACGGCGAGCACCAACAGCCACTTGTAGCGGAGGATCGCGAAGACGTAGCGTCGGACGTCGAGGCCCTCGTCGCGGTCCTCGTCGATGTACGCGTAAACCTCGCTGGGAATGGCCGGCACATCCTCGCCGCGGGTCGCAGGAGCCGGACCGTTTGCGGCGGCCGGAGGATGAATCAGATCATCGTTAGGCATCGATGCCTATTCGCACGTTAGGGTGTTGATTCGGCGCCGCAGCTGAAGCCCTCGTCCCACAACCACACGGAGGATCAGGAAGAAATGGCCTGTATCTCGCTTGTGGCGAGGATGCGACGCCGTGGCGTGGATCAAACAGTGCACTCTTGTATTCACCACGGCCAAAGAACAAGATTGAATCGGCACCTGCCGATTACAACCCTCTCGTGCCGCCGAAGGGTGGCGAGCGCACCCGGCGCCATGGCGCGGGTAGGGGCTCCGAGACTCTCAAACACCATGTCCGTGACAGACCAAAAGAGCGCGGCGCGCGACCCCGTCGCGGACAAAGTTCCTGAGCCCATCGATGCGGCGACTCGCGAGACGATCACCGTGCTCGTGGTCGATGACGACCGCTCGACCCGAGAAAGCTGCGCGTCGCTACTCCGCAGTGAGGGCTTCAACGTGAGCGTCGCCGGACGGGGCGACGACGCACTCAGATTGGTGCGTGGGGGGTCGGTCGATATCCTCCTCCTCGACCTTTATCTACCCCGGGTGTCCGGCCTCGAGGTCCTGACCGCGACGCGCGAAGCGTCCCCCGATACCATCTCCATCGTCATGACCGGGAACCCGAGTGTCGAGTCCAGCGTGACCGCGCTACGGGCGGGAGCCTGGGACTATCTGCCCAAGCCGTTCTCGGCGACACACTTCGAGATTCTCGTCGGTCGTGCGGCCCACGCGGTTCTCAGCAGACGGAAGCGCGAAGCCTCATCCGAGCCCCCCGCCCATCGCCTGGGAGGTGGCTTTCCATTGTACGGCCGCAGTCAGGCGATGCGGGACGTGCTGGCCCTGGCGGACAAGGTTTCCAGGACGAACGCATCCGTCTTCATTACCGGTGAGAGTGGATCGGGAAAAGAGGTCATCGCTCAGTACATCCACCATCAGAGCAGGCGGAGCGGCAAGCCTCTGGTGCCTCTGAACTGCGCGGCAATTCCGGAAGCCCTCTTGGAGTCGGAGATGTTCGGGCACGTCGAGGGGGCCTTCACCGGGGCCGTTCGGGACAAGCCCGGCCTGCTCGAGGCTGCAGATGGCGGTACGCTCTTTCTCGACGAGCTCACCGAGCTCCCTCTGCCGACCCAGGCAAAGCTGCTTCGCGTGCTGCAGGACGGAGTCGTCCGCAGGGTGGGGTCGACGAAGACAGACGCAGTGGTCGACGTGCGCTTCATCGCGGCCACGAATCGCGATGTCAGCCGTGCGGTGGCCGAGGGCCAGCTGCGGAAGGATCTCTACTATCGACTACGCGTGGTCCCGATCCATCTCCCAGCCCTGCGCGAGCGCCCGGAGGACATCCCGGTGTTGGCCGGGGAGTTCTTGAAGGAGTTCTGGGCCGTGCACCGTGAACGTGACGCATCGATTCCGACGTTCGGATCCGGTGCCCTGGACGCGCTGGTCCGTGCGCCGTGGAACGGCAACGTCCGTGAGCTCAGGAACCTCATCGAGCATCTGGTGGTCCTCGCGGAGCCTGGCGCCGAGTTCGGATCCGGGGACATACGATTCGTCGACGACCACGATGGGGGCGACCTGGCCGCTCAAGGAGACATCTGGTCCAACTCCATCGACACCTCCATGGACTACCACACAGCGAGGGAGCACGTTCTCTCCCGTTTCGAGCTGGACTACCTCAAGCGCGTGGTTCAAGCGGCCTCGGGAAACATTTCGGACGCGGCCAGGATGGCGGGTGTCGACCGCACCACGCTGTACCGGCTCATGGAGAAGCACGACATCGACCGGACCTCCATACCGTCGACTTGAGGGACGCGGCATTCGCGGACGAAAGCCGTCCCGCCGTGTAGCACGAGCGCGCCTCGAACCCTCTTTTCGTTGCATCAGTGCGTCACCTTGTTGTGCGACGCCCACACCGTGACGCGACCCCCAAGAACGACATATTTCCGTAAGTTATTCACTAACAATGCCTTACGGGAAGATAGCAATACTTCAATGTTCCAAGAACAGCCCTTGCTCTACGGGAAGTGCTCAAACTCCTGAGATTGGCACCCCCCCCGGAGCGTTGACTCTTGAAGATCGGATCGAACTCGACACATGCCTGGTCCCGTCGCGCTGCAGCGACCGACGGCCGGTCGCTCCGCGTCGACATGTCTCCGCTCTCGCTTCGCTATCGTGCGAAGAACATGATCAGCGAGCCCGAGGACCTGAAGAAGATCCGCCTGCGGATTCGGATCATCAACGTCGTGGTAGCCGCAGCTGGTCTCGTCATCGCCACTCCTCTCATGCTGATCATCGCAGCGGCGATCAAAGTCTCCTCACGCGGGCCCGTGATTTTCAAGCAGCCCCGGGTCGGATTGGATCGCAGGCGAGGCTCGCACCGCGATGGTGTGGCTCATCGCCGAAACGTCGACCGCGGTGGACGGATCTTCACGATCTACAAGTTCCGGACGATGCGATCGGAGCCGACGGGGTCTCAACAGCAATGGGCAACCAAGGCCGATCCTCGCATCACCGTCGTAGGCCGATTCCTGCGGGCAACGCGGCTGGACGAACTTCCCCAGTTGTTCAATGTCCTCCTCGGCGACATGAACATCGTAGGGCCACGGCCGGAGCAGCCGGAGATCTTCTCGGAGCTCCACCGCGAACTTGGACCCCGCTATCGCAATCGCCAGCGGGTCTTGCCGGGGATCACCGGACTCGCCCAGGTTGAGCAGGGATACGATACCGACCTGGACAGCGTGCGGCGAAAGGTCGCCTTGGACCTCAAGTACATCGGCAAGAGGACGCCGGGCCAGGATCTCACGATCATGGCGAAGACGCTACCGGTCATGGTCCTGAGAAAGGGCGCTCACTGACCGCGGGCAGCCGCCACGGAGAAATCAAACTGGCTGTAGCTACGAAGGCTCGCGTCGAGGTCGTCCTGGCAACGGATCGCCGGTGCCTTGTGGGCTGCGCGGTTTCACTGCGATCACTCCTCGACCATGTGGACCCCTCTCGGCGAGTGCGCGTGCACCTCATCGCGTCGGGAGTTGCTCAGGAAGACCGAGACGCCCTCGCTTCGATCGTTGTCGAAGCCGCAGCCGAGGTGGCCTTCTATCGGTTCGACGCAGATCCAGTGCGTCACCTGCTCCGGTCAAAGAGGATCACGCACACCGCCTACTCGAAGCTGTTCCTACCCGAGATCCTGCCTGAGTCCGTCTCCCGCTGTATATGGGTCGACTGCGACATGTTGGTCGAGAAGGATGTCGCAGCCCTGTGGGACCAAGACCTCGAAGGCATGCTCGTGGGTGCCGTCACGAATGGGAGCTGGAGAGAGATCGCCCAGATCCAGCACCGTCTCGGATTGACCGATCGGCGTTACTTCAACTCCGGCCTCATGGTCGCTGATCTCGACGCGTGGCGTCGCGAGGACCTCACCCGCACCGCGTTGTCCGCGGCCGAGGAACTGGGGCACAAGCTGGTCCTACACGATCAAGACGCACTCAACTGGGCGTTGCAGGGTCGATGGCTGGACCTTGATCGATCATGGAACGTCTGGCATGTCGATCCCGACTCGGCGGCCGACTCCGATCAGGTCGTTCATTTCGTCGGGTGGCCGAAGCCGTGGCACGCCGACTACCGGGGTCCCTTCGCAGGGGAGTTCGAGGCCTATCTCGATCGGACGCCGTTCTCGGGTTTGCGACCGTGGGATCCCATGGGAATGGGGCGCACCTTCGCAGAGTTGCGCCGGAAGCTGCCGTATCCCCCAACGGTCTGGCGCAGGGCGCGCGAAAGCATCGGGCAGATCCTTCATTGACGCCGCCAGCGGGCGGTTCTGCTCGGCACCCTGACCCGGAAGGGCGAGTTGCGGAGGGCGACGAGACTCTGTTTCTTTCGCGCGCACTCGCGACGGACGCGGTGCACTCCCGCCCTGCCTGCCTTCCCAACGACGCCCCTCTACATGAGTCGGCTGCAACCGAAGTGAACATCCTCCTTCTGGTGGAGGGGAACGCGGAGACGCGCGACTCGTGGTCGGGCGTGGCACTGAGTGTCGTACAGAGCTTTCGTGAGGCGGGGCACTCCGTCCGACCCCGGGATGTCGACCTTCACGGTCCGCGCCGGTTCGCCGTGGCCATGCGGACACCCTCGGCCTCCAGCCGACGCTGGCGAATACGGTACCGATTGGGCCCGGCTGGTTTTGAGGCTCGATCTCGCCTGGCCCGGCAAGCGGTGAGGGAGGAGATCGACAAGGCAGATGTGGTACTGCAAGTCGGCGCAACCTTCCAAGCCGAGGTTCCGCCATCGAAGCCACTGTTTCTCTATTGCGATTCGAACATCCAGTTCGCGCGCGCCGGGATCGACAGCGGGTACTCCGAAGCGTCCGCCTTGACTCCGCCCGAAATGGACGAGATTCGGGCGCGGGAAGCCGAAGTCTATCAGCGGGCCACGACCATCTTCACCATGAGCGATCGGCTAAGGCGGTCGTTCAGCGAAGACTTCGGGGTGCCCGCCGAGAAGCGCTGTACAGGGCACTGCGGTCCGGGCGCCGCTCCCGACGCACTCGGCCCGATACAGTGGGAAGGGAAACGACCTACCGTTTTGTTCGTCGGCCGCGACTTCCGACGAAAGGGCGGAGACATCCTGCTGGAAGCCTTCCAACGGGTTCGTGAGTCCGTCGAGGGTGCCCGGCTCGTCATGATCGGCGGAAAGCCGGCCGTTCCCTTCACGGGCGACGTCGAGTATCTGGGGTACCTGAATCGCGACGCCCCGCAGGATCGGGCCCGGATGGAGGCGGCCTTTCGCGAGGCCAGCGTTTTCTGCCTACCCACCCGCTACGATGCGTTCGGAACCTCCTTCGTAGAAGCGATGTTCCACGGGCTCCCCTGTGTCGGCCCGGATGCGTGGGCCGTACCTGAGGCCGTGGTGCACGACCAAACCGGATACCTGGTCGCTCCCGAAGATCCGACGGCGCTGGCGGAGGCCCTCGAGCGCCTCCTGGCCGACCCGGAGTTGGCGACGAGGATGGGCCGCGCTGGGCTGAAGCGAGCTCACGAAAGGTTCTCATGGCCGGTACTGATCGGCCGCATGATCGAGCGCATGCGAACAGCCATCGTGTCGAACTGAGGCACGCGCGTGTACCACAGCGATCCTGTCACCGTCCGTGATCGCCCAACGATCCCTCTTTCAGCACCCCACTTGGAGGGTCCTGAGCTCGAGGCGATTGCCCGCGCCATCGAGTCCAACTGGATCGCACCCATCGGACCGGACGTAGCAGCCTTCGAGGAGGAGTTCGGTGCGGCGGTGGGAGGGTTGGCGGCCTTGGCCACGGCGTCGGGCACGGCCGCCATCCACCTCTGCCTCAGGGTGCTCGGAGTGGGCCCGGGCGATGAGGTGCTCGTGAGCTCACTGACCTTCTGTGCGTCGGTGAATCCCGTCGTCTACGTGGGGGCGACTCCCGTGTTCGTCGACTAGGGAGCGCGTTCCTGGAACATGGATCCGCAACTCCTCGCGGAAGAGCTCGACCGGAGGGGGCGCGAAGGAGAACTGCCGGCGGCGGTCATCGTCGTGCACCTCTATGGCCAACTGGCCGACATGGAGCCGATTCTCGAAGCCTGCGAACGCTGGGGCGTGCCCATCATCGAGGATGCCGCCGAGGCCCTCGGCGGCTATCACGTCGACTCCTCCGGAACGGAGCGAAGTGCCGGATGCGTCGGGCGGATGGGCATCTTTTCCTTCGATGGCAGCAAGATGATCACCACGTCCGTCGGGGGCATGATCGTATCATCCGATGAGGCACTGGTGGCGCATGCGCAGAAGTTGGCCCGGCAGGCCCGCGAGCGTTGCGACCACTATGAGCACGTGGAGATCGGGTACAACTACCGCATGAGCAACCTCCTGGCCGCCATGGGGAGGGTTCAGCTTGGCGTCCTCCCCGATCGAGTCGCTGCCCGTCGGTCGATCTTCGAGACCTATGAGGACAAGTTGGGGGACCTGCCCGGTATCACGCTGCAGCCTCGTGTGCCCTGGTCTCGGCACAGTCGCTGGCTTTCGTGCCTGCAGCTCGATCCTGCACTCGCCGGGGTCGACGTGCTCCAACTACGTACTGCCCTCCGCGAGCATGGTGTCGAGTCCAGGCCGATCTGGAAGCCGATGCACCTTCAGCCGGTGTACATCGATCGCGGCCTTCGTTCGATTGGTGGCGACGTTTCCGCCGCGCTGTTCGAGAACGGTTTGTGCCTTCCGTCATCGTCCTCGATGACGATGCAACAGATCCAGACGGTGTGTGACGTCGTAATCGACACCCTCGATGGGGCCGTCTGAGACGGACCACCCCAGAATCTTCCAACCACACCCCACGTGAAGACTATCGCCGTCATCGGCGCTGGAGCGATCTCCGAGTCGTTTCATCTGCCGGCGCTCCGGAGATCCCCGCGCGACCTAACGATTCTGCTCGTTGATCCCGACCAGGACCGGGCCCTAGAGGTTGCAAAACGATTCGGAATCGAATTCGTGTTCCCCAACCACCGGGACGTATTGGATCGGGCGGACGCTGCCGTCATCGCATCGCCACACCATACACACGTGGCCATCGCCACCGACTTCGTCGACGCCGGCCTCCCCGTCCTCTCGGAGAAGCCGCTGGGGACGACGTTATCCGAGGTAGCGACTCTCGAGGAGCTATCCAATTCCAAGGGGGTGACGGTCGCGGTGAATCAAACGCGGAGGTTCATACCGGCGTGCGCCGAGATCCGCGACATCATCCGACGCGGAGAACTCGGTGACTCCGTGAAGCTCCAGGCGATCGAGGGAGACAAGTTCGGTTGGCCTGCCGCCACGCCGAGCATGTTCGGTGCCCGATCCGCAGGCAAAGGGGTCCTCCTGGATATCGGGGCGCACGTGCTGGATCTCGTTGCATGGTGGTTCGGCGACGACCTGCAGGTAGTGGACTACGTGGACGACAGCTTCGGGGGCTCCGAGGCCGTCTGTCACGTCCGACTCGAGGGACCGTCCTGCGAGGTGGAGGTGCGCCTCAGCTGGATCGCAAAGCAGAGCAACGCATACGTGTTCTCCGGCGGCGATGACAGAATCGAATGGATGGTCTACGACCTGGATCGATTCGAGCGGACCTCTCGCGGCGGCTCGAGCCGGACCGTGACGCTTGCCAACGCCCCGGCGTCCTTCGCCGACCTGGCACCGAAGGTCATCGAGGACTTCATCGTCGCAGCGACCTCTTCGGGACGACCCCTGGCGAGTGCCTCGGATGCCATGGCTTCGATGCGCCTTATCGAGGAGTGCTACGCCCGCCGCCGCCGCTTCGACATGCCCTGGCACCAGGACCAGACGGAGGTGAACCATGGGTGAACGGCGCAAAGTTCTGGTCACCGGTGCCGGCGGCTTCATCGGCGGACGAGCGGTCGAGATGCTTCTGCAGTCGGCCGAATGGGAGGTCATACCGACGGTTCGCCGCTGGTCCACTCTGGCGCGTATCGGCAGGCATCCGATTCATGCAGTCCAATGCGACCTCATGAATCCCGATCAGGTGCGGGAGGCCGTGCAGGGGGTCGACTCGATCCTTCACTGCGCCGTCGGAAACGCCGCCGTAACGGTGGAGGGGACACGGAACCTGCTCGCGGCGGCGCTCGCAGCCGGCGTGCGGCGGGTCGTGCACTTCAGCACTGTCGACGTGTACGGGCGGGCAGGTGGCGTAGTGGATGAAGAGCAGGCACTGCTCGAGACGGGCCGCGAGTACGGCGACTCGAAGATCGAGGCCGAGAAGGTGTGCCTCGAGTTCGTCGAGAAGGGCCTCGAGGTCACGATTCTTCGGCCCACCATCGTCTATGGTCCGTTCAGCGACCTCTGGACCGTCGAGCCCGCCCTTCGACTGGGAATGAGGAACTGGCTTCTCCCTGTCGAAGCGTGTCAGGGCACGTGCAACCTGGTCTATGTGGACGACCTGGTGCGTGCTTCCGTTCTTGCACTCGATGCGCCTGGAGTCGTTGGACGGGCGTACAACGTCAACGGTCCGGACCGCCCGACGTGGCACCAGTACGTCGAGGCCCTGCGGGTTCGTCTCAGTCTACCGGAGCAACCCCAGACGACCATGGGCCGTGGCAAGATCACCACCACCCTGGTGGACCCAGCCCGAAACCTCATCAAGTTCGTGTTCTTCACGTTCGAGCCTGCGGTCATGAAGGTCTACCAGTCCTCACGCATGGCGAGAACCCTCATGAAGGGTGTCCAGTCGACGTTGAGGAAGGTTCCTTCAGGCGCCGAGTACGACCTGTACGGAAGGGGGGGGGACTTTCCTACGGTTCGTGCGAGGGCCGACCTGGGTGTCGAACCCGCGGTAGATATGGAGAACGGCTCCGATCTGTCCGCTGCATGGATCGAGCATACCGACATGCTGAGGTCGCTGCACTAGCCGTGAACGAGGCCCTCCACGTCGTCCATCTTTGCGCCCCGGCACACGTGGGCGGACTCGAGCGCGTGGTTCAGGAGTTGGCCATCGGGCTGGCGGGACGTGGCCACAGGGTGCAGGTCGTGACGGTCAGCGATCCCCGGACGGATCTTGCAGACTTTCTTCAGCCCCTCGATGCCGAGGGAGTCGAGTGTCTGCGCATCGATGTGGAGGGAAGAGGCTACCTCCGGGAATGGAAAGCCGTACGCCACATCCTGCTGGAGGAGCAGCCGGACGTGCTGCACTCCCATGGGTACAGGGCGGACCTGTTGCATGGCTGGACGACCCGCGCCCTGGGTATCGCGACGGTCACCACGCTGCATGGATCGAGCCGGATGGGCGGTCTTTCTCACCTCTTCGAGCACATGCAGGCGCTCTCCCTCCGATACTTCGACGGCGTGGTGGCCGTCTCCGATCCGCTCAGCGACGAGCTCGAGGCGCTTCGGGTCCCGCCCAACCGTCTTCACAAGATCCCGAACGCCTGGACTCCGGTGCGGAACGCCCTGTCCCGGGCCGAGGCCAGAGCGGAGTTGACGGCCCCCGACGGACCCACGGTGCTGGGATGGGTTGGCCGACTCATCCCCATAAAGGGCTGCGATGTCCTCTTGCGGGCACTCCACCGGCTCCAAGAGTCCGGGCACCGACAGTGGATCGCGAGGATCATCGGGGATGGACCGGAAGCGGAGCCACTCCGGACGCTGCGCGACGAACTCGAGCTCGGCGAACGCGTCGAGTTCGTGGGCTATGTAGATCAAGCGGCCCGGTTGTTGTCGGGCTTCGACGTTTACGTGATGTCCTCGCGCTCCGAGGGGACGCCCATCGCTCTGCTCGAGGCGATGGGGGCGGGTTTGCCCATCGTGGCGACGGCGGTTGGAGGCGTTCCGGACATGCTCGGCGACGGTGAAGCGGGGTGGCTGACTCCGCCCGAATCCCCGGCTGCGCTGGCCTCGACCTTGGAGGAGGTGCTCACCGACCCGAACCAACGCGCTCGGCGATCCGCCGCCGCCCGTCGCCGCATCGACGAACACTATTCACCCGACCATTGGTTCAGCCGCCACGAAGATGTCTACGAGCAGGCCATGATCATTCGCGCGTCGGGAGGCTGACCACACATGTGCGGCTTCGCGGGCTTCGCCATCACGCAGCGCAACGAGGGAGACCCACCGGAGAAGACCATTCGGAGGATGGTCCGAGAAATCGCGCACCGCGGGCCCGATGACGAGGCGTTCTGGCAGGACCCCCCATGGGGCGTGTACCTGGGGTTCCGACGCCTGGCCATCCTCGACCTGAGTCCTGCAGGCCGCCAGCCGATGCTCTCCACCACCGGACGCTACGTGCTCCTCTTCAACGGCGAGGTGTACAACTTCAAAAGCCTCCGAGCTGAGTTGGAGGAGGCCGGCCGGTCGTTCCGGAGCGGATCGGACACCGAAGTGATCCTGGCGGGCATGGAAGCCTGGGGCGTGCAGGCGGCTGTGGCGAGGCTCCATGGAATGTTCGGGATCGCCGTTTGGGACACCGAAGACCGAGAGCTCTGGCTGGCGCGGGATCGAATGGGCATCAAGCCCTTGTACGTCTATCGTAACGGCTCGCACCTGATCTTCGGTTCGGAGCTCCGCGCACTTCTGCAGCACCCGGCGATCCCACGAAGGGGAAACGCCGAGGTGGCGCAGAATTACCTTCGACACCTCTTCGTCCCAGGGAACGCATCCATCATCCAGGACGTGGAGCGCGTCGCTCCAGGGACTCTGGAGCGATTCCGTGTGGACTCGCATGAGATCCGCCACGTCGGGACAGAGCGGTACTGGGACCTGCGAGATGTGGCCCGCACTCACCGGCCCTCCGGCGTCGATGAAGACGAGGCGATCGACGGGCTCCACGAGCGACTCACCACTGCCGTGAAAGATCGCCTGGTGGCGGACGTGCCCATCGGAGCGCTGCTGTCCGGGGGAGTCGACTCGTCGCTCGTTGTCGCACTGATGGCCGAGCAGGCATCCGGCCCCGTCCGAACGTTCACCATCTCGTTCGACGACCGGGACTTCGACGAGGGCCCAGCCGCGAGAGAGGTCGCAAACATCCTGGGGACCGAGCATACGGAGGTGACGCTGTCCCCGAACGAGGTCCGGGCCATGATGCCCGAGTTCGGGGCACTGGCCGACGAACCGACGGCGAACCCCTCGATCATCCCGACTCTCCTGGTGTCTCGCGTCGCACGGCGGGACGTCGTGGTCGCCCTTTCGGGCGATGGTGGCGACGAGTTGTTCGGAGGGTACAACCGCTACGTCGACGCGCCTCGCCTCATTCGCCTGGCCGGCCGTGTCCCTACGCCACTGCGGAGGGGCGCCGCAGGCGTCGCCGAGTGGGTTGGCAGCCGACCTGCCCTGGCCGATCGGCTCTCCAGCCTCCTGCCGGATCGGTACGGAGCCCAGCACTCCGTGGCGTCGAGACTCGAGCGAGTGGCGGGGATTCTCAGCGCGCGCTCAGACTACGACGCCTATCGCGAGTTCCTGGCCGTAGGGCATCGGGTGCCGCCGGTCAGCACGAGTCGGTCCAGCGACAGTCTTGGTGGACGCGATCTGTTCGCCAGCGCCGCCCACCAGGACCTGGTGTCCCGGATGATGCTCCTCGACCAGTCGGTCTATCTGCCCGACGACCTGCTCTGGAAGGTCGATCGCGCCAGCATGTGGACGGCTCTCGAGGCGAGGGTTCCGATCCTCGACCATCGGGTCGTCGAGTACAGTTGGTCACTCCCCGCCAGCCTGCTGATTCGAGATGGGCAGGCAAAGTATCCCCTTCGGCGTCTCCTCAGGCGGTACCTGCCGGACAGCACCGTAGACCGCCCGAAGATGGGATTCACCGTGCCCCTCGGTCGCTGGCTCCGCACCGACTTGAGCGAGTGGTTGGGGGATACGCTCGCGGAGTCGAGGCTCAACAGGAGAGGTCTCTACGACGTAGCGGCAGTCAACTCACTCCTCAGCGACTTCAGAGGCGGCCATGAGCACCGCGCTCCAGGACTCTGGGCCCTCGCGGTCCTGGAGGACTGGTGCGATCGACGGGGCGTGGCCTTTTGACGAGTACGAACGTCCCTCAGAGGCCCGGATTCGGGAGCTTTCATGGCAGTAAGCAGTTGATTGCATTAGCGTTGCACGTACAGATCCTTCGCCGTGGCTGGACGTTCGGTAGAGCCTAGAGAGTGCACACGAATCCAGATCCAGCGAGCCGCACGGTTCGTTCCAGGTTCAAGAGGATCGTTGAGAAGGTCCTCGTCGGTTCGAGGGTCGATCGTCTCCTCATGAGGCGGCCACCCCGCGCGATCATTCTTCTGTACCACAACGTGGTACCTGACGATTACGAGGTGGGTGGCGAGTCCCCCCTTCACGTTCGTCTTTCGGACTTCCTCGAGCAGATCGACTGGGCCCGGAAGCACTTCGATCCGGTCGATCTCGATGGCATCAGGGAAGCCACGCGTACCAGGCGCCCCTCATTCGCCGTCACGTTCGACGATGCCTACGAGGGCTGCGTTTCCTTGGGCATTCCCGAGTTGGTAGAGCGGGGTGTCCCTTCGGCGCTGTTCGTAGCACCTGGCCTCCTTTCGGCGGGCCACCCGTGGTGGGATCGCTTCGGGGCCGACCTGGACCGCACCCTGGGTGACAAGTCGTTCCGACAGCGAGCCTTGAGCGAAGGTCGAGGGGAGGAGGAAGCGGTTACCAAGCTGGCCACCGAGAGTGGCCTCGCTCCGGGTGCTCCCGGCCCCCTGGAGGCAATCGCGTCCACGGAGGAGATCGTTCGGCTGGGCAATGAACCGCTGGTCTCCATCGCCGCCCATTCGTGGAGCCACTGCAACCTCGCCCAGCGAGACGACCCTCGCCTCGGCGCGGAGTTGAACGACCCGCAAGCGTGGTTCAGGGACCATGGGATCCCGGCCAAGCCGTGGCTGGCCTACCCCTATGGCCTCGTGTCGCCCGAGGTCATCGCGGGTGCCAAGACTGCCGGCTATGACACTGGCGTGCTGGCATCCGGCGGCGGGATCGCCGACATCGCGGCCCTCGATCCGTTGCTTCTCCCGAGAATAAGCATTCCCCGAGGTCTCAGCTTGGATGGCTTCCGCCTCCGGATGAGAGGGGTCCTTCGCTAAGGCTAGCTCCCCTTCTTGGCCGCCACGACGGTCAAGAGATGTTCGCTCACGAACAGGGCCGCCTTCAGGCGGCTCCTGAGGCGATTGTCCTTCACGTCGGCCACCCACGCTTCCCACCAGGACGTGCTGTCGAACGAAAGGATCTCGAAGCCATGGTCTGCGAGCAGGCGCTTCAACTTGCCTTCGGTGAAGGTGTGAGGGTGCCCCGGGTCCAGAGCGAGTCTCGCCAGTATACGATGCATCACGTACCCCGGTCGGGAACGTGCATTCACAGTGAGGAACAAGGTGCCCGAATCCACGAGCAGGCGACGGATCTCGCCCATCACCGCTTCCACGTCCTGCACGTGATCGATGCAGTTCTCGATGATGGCGAAATCGTATCCCCCGCTGTCCAGGGGGACATCCTCGCCGCCAGCCGTGAGGTAGGTGACGTCCGGCTTCCGTAGCTCGGTGAGCTTGTCGTCCGACGAGTAGAAGTCGTTGAGTGGATCCACGGAGACCTTGTCGCGACCCGGCAAAAAGCCGGCGACGCCGACCGGGCCACTGCCCAACTCCACGACCGCCGAGTCCGCCGTGATCTCAGGTGCCCCGGCCTCCTCGAGGCGCTTCACCAACTCTCCAGCCCGCCATTCGTAGAAGTCGATCTGGTCGTACGCCCCTTCCGCGGCCCGGGCGGCTACACCCTCCCAGAAGCCGCGCTCGTACTCCTGAGCCTTCTTCCATCGCTCGCGCGTGGTCATGACGGACCTCCGGCCCCGACGCCGAGAATGCCTCCTCGGATGATTCCTGTACTCACAAGCTCGCTCCCTGGAGTTGGAGTGCTTCGATGGCTTCGTAGAGGCGCGCGGAGTCGCGCTCCCAATTGTACTTCTGACGGATTGCCGCCTGCCCGGCGCCTCCTGCGGCGGCCAGGTCCTTCGTTCGGGCCATGTCCACGATCAAGCGTGTAAGATCGGCGACACTACGGTCCTGAAACGTCCAGCCGGCTCCCGTTTCCTCGAGAACACGCTTCACCGGACTGACAGAAGACGCCACCACGGGGATGCCGAGGGACATGTAGTCGAAAAGCTTGTTCGGGATCGTGGTTTCCCAACTCTCATTGGCGAAGTGAGGGATCGCTCCCGCATGGCACGCCCGGATGATCTCGAGCGCCTCCTGATATGGCCTGAAGCCATGGACGCGCACAACACTCTCGTCCAGGCCCAACGATGCTGCTTGTCTCCTAAACTCGGGCAAGGCGCGCCCGTCTCCTATGAGCTCGAGTTCCACGGGCACGCCCTCTTCACGAGCAGCGGCCACGGCATCGATGACGAGGCCGACACCCCTCGCGGTCTCCATGACTCCCAGGTACCCGATGATCAACGGATGGTCCTGGCTCCAACCACGGGTCTCCCCGGCATCCGAGTCCGCCCCCGTCTCCAGCCTGGAAACGGACGGTGTGTTGCTGACGACGGTAATGCGCTCAGGCGACACGTTCAGTTCGGCCTCCAGCCTCGCCTTAGACTCCTCGACCACGACGAGAACGTGGTCGATCCGTCGCAGGACCCACCGCTCAACAGCCGCCACAGCCTTGGGTGTTCAAACCAGGAAATCCCCGAACTTCGTGGACCGGGTCGTCCAGAGATCGCGGATCATGGCCGGATAGTTCTCGGCCATGTCCAGAACGCAGGGGATTCCAGATGCGTGCGCGGCCCTGATCGCGGTAGGAGCGAGGGGAATGTCACGCACGATGATCGCCGACGCTCCGACCTCCCGGGTGGTCCGATGGATGAGGGAGTACCAACGGGGGTTGAAGAAAGCTGGGAACTGTGAAGCCGCATCGCCGGCTGACCCCAGCCACGGCCATGGCTTGAGCCGATGCATGGTCGCCTCCGCCAACTCTTCGCGGAGCGCCCTACGATCTCGGTTCCGGGCGACCATATGCACCTTGTGTCCCCGGTCCGAGAGGGCAGCGCACACCTTCTCGACCCTCACGTCCCAGGGGTACTCTCCATCAACGACCTTCAAGATCCTCATGCGGACCCACCGCCTCCCATCTCGCGTCGAATACAGTGCTCCATCCGGTCCATGTCACGGTCTCCTACGAAGGAGTGGGTAGGCAACGTCAGTATTCGTTCGGCGACCTCTCGCGCTCGCGGTGTGTCCGAAACGCCGGGTGCGAGGTGAGGTCGAATCTCCGGCACGTCGATCAAAGCCCGTGGGTACGAGGCCGTAGCCCCGACTCCGGCCGCAACCAAGGCGTCCCGCACGCGGTCGCGTGTCGCTCGGTCGGGAAGGAGAATCGGTAAGCGAAGAGCCACGCTCTCCCCACCTCGCGACTTGGGGAACGAAAGCCCGTCGATGTCCCGAAGCCGGTGATGAAGCTGTCCAGCGATCGCCCGGCGTCCAGTCGAGAGCTCCTGGAGGCGACCGAGCTGGGCCAAGGCCAGCTCCTCGAGCTGCCCGGGGTATCGCGTCATGGGGTAGTCGAGCTCGAAGGGCGTCTCTCCCAGCCTGAGCAAGGCGTTCGGTAGCCAGTAGAGCCAGGGCCGCAGGAAGATCGCATAGGCTGCTACGGACGCATAACGGCGAGCGAGGTGTGACGTGGGTGGCAGGGGTAGACCGTCAATCACGCGGCTCAGGGCGTCGACCAACGATGGGGAGGAAACCGCAATGGCTCCGCCCTGGATGGTCGAGATGTTCTTTCCCTTGTCGAACGAATAGATGCCCACATCGCCGAAGCTTCCGACCGGCCGACCGGCCGAGGTCGCGCCGAGGGCTTGGGCGGCATCGTCGATGAACCGGATCCCTCGCTCCTGGGCAAAGACCTCCAGGGTGCGAAGATCGTTGGGATTCCCGTACAGGTTCGCGCTGACGATGGCCACCGCTTCCTCGGCGGGCCCCGAAAGGTCGAGGAAGTCGAGATCATCGGGCGAGATGTCCAGGGGCCGTACCCTGAGACCGGCTCGAACGGCCGAGGCAGCTACGGAGAAGCACGTGTAGCCCGGCACAAGCACCTCCCCGTCCCCATCGGCACGGCGGATCGTCTCGAGGATGAGACTCATCGCGGCACGACCGGAGGAAACCAGGAGGATCTCGTCCACTCCCGTGGTTCGTGAGAGCTCACTCGCAAGGCCGCCTGAGGCCTCGCCACCCCGTAGGACGGCACGGCATAGGCGACCCATGTCGCGGGCGCCAAGCGGCGTCCCTGCCGGCGGAAGAAAGCGGGGTAGCACGCGCTTAGGGGATGAGGCGGGCCAACGGTGGGCCCATGGCTCGGGTGAACGCCAACGGCAACCGCCGCCACGCCGCAATGGCTGCCCGATACTTCGGGTTCCGAGGATTCAGCTCGGGTACCGACGATCGACCCACGAGGTGGTAGTTCCAATAGAGGGGAATGGCCTCGGCTCCCCACCGAGCCTTCCAGGCGGCTGCGGGGGAATCGCGGGTCGACCGTCCCAGATGGTACCAGGGGAGCCCCTCGATACACCCGTGCCGGATCATCTCCCAATAAAGGACGTAGTTCGGCTGAAGCTTTCTGGCCTCGGGCAACATGGCCGCCCACATGCCTTCGACGACCCCGTTGAAGTACCCGTTGAGAGCCCCGGCGATGGGCCTTCCGCCCTGGTATGCCAAGAAGATGCGAGCCCGGTCACCGAACAGGTTCATGAGCGCTCGGAAGTACGACTCGCGATAGAGCGGGGTGCCCATATCGCTCCACGACGCGCTCAGCAGCCGGTAGAAGGCCGGCACCAGGAGCTCGCCGCCGCTCTCGACCTCGACACCCTCACGCTGAACGCGGTTCACGTTATTGCGATGCTTGCTCTTGAACGAGCGCCAGACGACGTCGGGGTCGGTGTCGAGGGGCAGGCGCATCGTGACCTTGTCGGATCGGCTCGCCATGCCAGGAAGCTCCTCCCGCGCGCGAATCTCGAGATAGTCGCACGTCGCTTCCTCCGCGCGCCGCCGTGCCTCCGCGACCAGCGCGCTCCTGGCGGATTCGGAGCGTGCGCAGACCCCCCCGTAGTTCACGAAGGGCATACTGCAGACGATGTCACCGAAGAGTCGGCTACGGACCCGCACCAACGGCAGTACGCCCTCGATGTCGCCGTCGCGCTCTGCCATGAGGAACCACGTCTCATGGCGGAGCTCCTCACGGTTCAGCTCACGCCACTCATAGGCCTGATAGAAGGTCCCTTCAGTTGACGCGAGGAACCCGTTCCACCGTTCGCAATCGGTGTCGTCCGCGTCGCGGACGACGGTTTCTCCCATCAGCGGGCCCCACCAGCAATGCGATCCGAGTCGCGCGGCGAAAGAAATGCGGGCGGCATCCGGCGGGACGCTATCATATTGAACCGTTCTCGAAACTGAGCCCAAACAATGCTGCCCGGACTCTATGGAAGCGCTTTTCTGGTCGAGCCTACTCGGTGTAATCTACACCTATCTCGGGTACCCTGGGCTCCTTTTTCTTTGGGGTCGATGGTTCCCTCGAAGGCTATCGCTGGACACGGACGATGAACCGTCCGTAACCATCATCCTCCCCGTCCACAACGAGGAGGGCCACATCCCATCCGAGATCGATCGGATCACAGCGGCCATGGAGGCTTCGCACCACGCGTACGAGATCATCGCCATCGACGACGGCTCGACCGAC
>CALJKZ010000400.1 GCA_937983085.1 uncultured Gemmatimonadales bacterium | reverse complement strand
GGATCCCACGCGTCCGGGCGTGCGAGCCCCGACGCTCCCGAGCCGCCTCGAGGTCGAGGACGGCCGGGTCGCCACCGACCACGGGGCCGACGGTACCATCGGTCGCGGCCGCGTCCGGTGACTGCAGGCGGGCCTCGATGGCCTGCCACATCTCCTCGCGCGGGGTCTCGACGGGTGGGTTGTACTCCACGCCGATGCGCTCCCAGAGCTTCCGTTCGTCTCGTTCGGTCATCCTGCATACTCCTGCATGGCGGGCCCCAGGGCGTCCCTGAGCTTGGCCCGCGCTCGGGAGAGAC
This sequence comes from uncultured Gemmatimonadales bacterium, assembly GCA_937983085.1. Taxonomy (GTDB): domain Bacteria; phylum Gemmatimonadota; class Gemmatimonadetes; order Longimicrobiales; family Gaopeijiaceae; genus UBA2589. Next base: position 3,994 of record CALJKZ010000400.1, on the reverse strand, counting down.
GCGCCTTGGACGTCCCCTCGGCCACGCCGAGGGACGCGGCGATCTCTCCATGGTTGTAGCCTTCCACGTCGTGCATCAGGAACACCGTCCGGTAGATGTCCGGCAGGGCATCCACGGCTCCGCTGATGCGCTCCCGGAGCCCCGGCTCGGATACCGGTCGTCCCGAAGCCACGGGGGCGGCGTCCTCCAGCGATCGCTCCCTCTTGCGGTGGCGATCAACCTTTCGGAGCCCGTTGAGGGCAACCGAAACCGCAATGGAGTGGAGCCATGTGGAGAACGCCGCGTCACCGCGGAATTGCTCGAGGCGCTGGTACGCACGGACGAAGGCCTCCTGAGTGAAGTCCATCGCCAGGTCCTGTTCGCCCGCCATTCGGTACATGAGCCTGTAGATCCGGTCCATGTTGTCTTCGTAGAGGAGACGGAAGGCACGTTGATCGCCCTTCCCTGCTCGCTCCACCAATTCGAGTTCGCTCACAAGAAGAGCTCGCTGATCGCCGTGACTCCCTCTTCCGTCCTTTCGGACACAAGGTCCCGACGAACGGTTGCGTCGAACGGAGAGGGTCGGATCACGCCACGGGGTCGACGGGGAGGATCATCCGGGCTCGGGCGCCGCCCTCGGCACGGTTCTCCAGCTCCAGGGAGCCGCCATGGCCCTCGGCGATCTGGCGGGAGAGAACGAGGCCGATGCCCGAGCCGCCCTGCTTGGTCGTGTAGAACGGGACGAAGAGGTTGCCCGTGTCCGAGAGACCGGGGCCCTGATCCTCGACGAGGACGTGGACCGCTCCCGCCTTCTTCCGCCACCGGATGGAGACCTCCTCCCCCTCGGCCTCCAGCGTCGCGTCCACGGCGTTGCGAACCAGATTGATGAGGGCCTGCTCCAACTGGTCGGCGTCGGCACGGATGGTGACCTCCTCGGCATCGGCCACCCGGACGGGCAGCCGGGTCTCGAGGTCGGCGACCCGCTTCACGAGGGAGCCCACCCGTACACTGCCGAGTTCGGGCTGGGGCAGCCGCGCCAGCGTGGCGTACGAGGCCATGAACCGGCCCAGCGCCTCGGCCCGACTCGAGATCACCGCCAACCCGCGCTCCACGTCTTCGCCCACGTCCTCGGGGAGCTGACTCCGGCCCAGGAGGCTTTCGAGGCTCCCGGAAATCGACTTGATGGGCGCCAGCGAGTTGTTGATCTCGTGGGAGAGGACGCGGATGATGCGCTTCCACGCCTGACGCTCCTCTTCGCGGAGGGCCCGGCTCAAATCCGAGAGGGCAAGGAGCTGGAGGGGGTAGCCCTCCTGGCGGACGACGCTGCGCCGGAGCTCCCAGCGACCCGTCCCACCGGGAAAGGAGACTTCCAGGGTCCGGGGCGCGACTCCGTCCAGGGCGTCGTCGAGGCGGAGTTCGCCTGCGGACTTGCCGATGAGCCGCTCCGCCGGTTGCCCCATCAGGCGCTCCGCCGCGCGGTTCACGATGCGAAGCGTGCGTTCGGGATCGAAGGCGAAGACCGCGACGTCGATCTCTTCGAGGACCTTCCGCAGGGTTTCGGTGGCCTCCACCGCCCCCAAGCGCTGGTTGCGGAGGACTTCCTCGAGCTGGTTGACCTCCAGGTAGGCGAGGGAGAGAGCGTCGGAACCGTCCGTGACCCGGGCCCGGATGGAGAAGTCGCCCTCCCTCAGGGCAGCCAGCATGTTGGCCAGCGTTCCCAGGGGCCGGATGATCTGCTCACGCAGCGCCAGCGTGACGCCGCCCCAGAGTCCCACGAGCACCACGGATGCCGTCCATTGAACCCGGGGCGTGTACGAGCCCAGCCAGAGGAATCCCAACGACACCACCACGCCCGGGAGACCGGCCATGAGCGTCAGGATCACCACCCGCTGGTCGTGGCTCAGGCGCCGCCACCACCCCAGCATCAGTCGCCCTCGGAGCCGTCGTCGCTCCCCGGGTCGATCTCGTGGCGCTGCAGGCGCCGATAGAGCGCGCTACGACTCAGGCCCAGGGCTTCGGCCGCCTTGCTCACATTGCCCTGGTGGCGGTCGAGGGCCTTCTCGATCATGAGCCGCTCGGCTTCGTCCAGCGTGAGCTCTTCCATGGCCGCCGACCCGTCGTCCCTCCTGCGAAGTCCGAGATCCGACGCCTCGATGCGCGAACCCCGGGCCATGAGGACCGAGCGCTCCACCGAGTGCTGTAGCTCGCGCACGTTGCCGGGCCAGGTGTGGGCGCGAAGGGCCGCCATGGCCGGCGGTGAGAAGCCGTCCAGGTCCCGGTCGTACCGACCGGCCTGCTTCCTGAGAAAGTGCTCGGCGAGAAGGGGGATGTCTTCCGGCCGGTCCCTAAGCGGCGGAATGCGGATCTCCACCGTGTTCAGGCGATAGAGGAGGTCCTCGCGGAAGTCACCCGCCGCGACGGCTTCCATGAGGTTGGCGTTCGTCGCCGAAATCACCCTGACATTCACCTTCCGGACCTTGGACGAGCCCACCCGCTGGATCTCCTGGGTCTCCAGGACCCGGAGGAGCTTCGCCTGCTGTTGCATGGGCACGTTGGCGATCTCGTCCAGGAAGAGCGTCCCCTCGTCGGCCAACTCGAAGCAGCCGATCCGGTCGGTCTTGGCGTCGGTGAACGCGCCCTTCACGTGGCCAAACAGCTCGCTCTCGAAGACGCCCTCGCTGAAGCCTCCGGCATTCACGGCCACCAGCGCCTGGGAGGCGCGAGGCGAGACCGCATGGAGCCAACGCGCGACGACCTCTTTTCCAGTACCGTGCTCTCCCACCACGAGGACGTTGGCGTCGGACGGCCCCACCCGATCGATGAGCTCGAGAACCGGCTCCATGGCCGGCGACTCGGCGATGAGGTCGGGCGCGCCCTCCCCCTTGAGCCGCCGATTCTCTCCTTCCAGCAGCTGACTGCGCCGCAGCGCGCGACCGAGCTCGACCTGTGTGCGGATGGTGGCGAGCAACCGGTCATTGTCCCACGGCTTCTCCACGTAGTCCCGGGCGCCGCGGCGCATGGCCTCCACCGCGCCCTCCACGCTCCCCCACGCCGTCATGACCACGATGGGCAGCGTGTTGTCCAGCTCCCGGATGGCGCTGAGGAGGTCGAGCCCTTCCCGACCGGACGTGGTGTCCCGGGTGTAGTTCAGGTCGATGAGGGCGAGGTCGAAGTCCTCCCGCTCCACCGACTCGGTCACGTCGGCCGGAGAGCTGGCCGTGACGGTTTCGAAGCCTTCGGCCTTGAGGAGGATCCGGATCGCCTCCAGCACGTCCGGCTGGTCGTCGGCGACGAGGACGCGGGAAGCCACGTCGGAAGGGCCTACTCGTCGACGATCCAGCCGTCCTTCAGCTGGATGATCCGGTTGCCGTAGGCGGCGTAGTCCTCGTTGTGGGTCACCTGGACGATGGTGGTCCCCTCCCGGTTCAGCTGCTTGAGAAGATCCATGATCATCCCGCCCTGACTCGAGTGGAGGCTGCCGGTGGGCTCGTCGGCGAGGATGATGGCCGGCTCGGCGATGATGGCGCGGGCCACGGCCACCAACTGCTGCTGGCCACCGGAGAGCTGGCTCGGATACAGATCCTTCTTCCCCACGATCTTGAGCCGGTCTAGGTTATGGGCGACGATCGCCTGCCGCTCCTTCCGCTTCACGTTCCGGTACGAGAGGGGGATCTCCAGGTTCTCGTAGACGTTGAGGTCGTCGAGGAGATGGTACTGCTGGAACACGAAGCCGATGTAGCGCTTGTTCAACTCGATGCGCGCCCGGGGCTTCATGGCGTGGACCGGCTCGCCCATGAGGTAGTACTCGCCGCGCCAATCGGCGTCGAGCATGCCCAGAATGGACAGCAGGGTCGACTTCCCGGCGCCCGAGGGCCCCATGATGGTCACGAACTCGCCCTTCTCGACCTCGGCCGAGATACGGCGAAGGACGAAGGTCTCCCCCGCGCCCGACTTGTAGGACTTTTCGACGTTCCGAAGCTTGATCATCCACCCATCCATTGACTGGGACGGCCCA
>CALJKZ010000399.1 GCA_937983085.1 uncultured Gemmatimonadales bacterium | reverse complement strand
AGCGATCGTCGCCGAGCCGAAGCGTCACGCAAGGTGGGGTGCGCCGGACAGATACGGCCAGGGTGAGTCCTCCGGTTCGCTGCGCGATGTCTCAGCGGCGTTGGTGATGAGATGAGAAGGCCGGTGCCCGTCTCGGTGTCGCCGAGGACGACGGGACTCGGTCCCGATCGACGCGTGCGCACCGCCCCATGCGAGTCCTCGCCAAGGGCTACGCCGCCTGGTTCGAGAAGTGGTGTCTTTGCTCACCAGAGCGTTCGGACCTGTTCACCACTTGCCGATTCTCTCCCCGCTGGCGAGGGTTCGAGGGCGGTTGGGGGCGAATTGGGACCGCTCGCACGGTCGGAGATGGCGCTCTCGGAAGGCGTGAGAGAGCGCCGTCAGGACGCCCCCGCAACTCCGCGAGCGTCGTAAGTGAGCCTACAAGAGCGACTTACGACGCCCATTCGCGCGCGCATCTCTCCCGCGCCGCGCTGTCAACCGCCCGGTCGGGCGAGATCGCGGCTGGGCGGTTTGGCTCCCCAGGGACAACCCTTTTCATAACCACTCAGGCGTGACTGCGGTCTCAGGATGGCCTCGGGACGGGGGAGCTGAGGCGTGCGGTGGGGTAGTCATTGGGAGCGAGCTGCTGGCCTTGACGAGAACTCGTCAGATTCGTGCAGGATGTCGTGGCGCGCAGCAGGGGGGCAGACCAACCCAAAGCACCCGAGAGTCCTTGCCCTTGGAGTCTAGCGAGCCAGTGCGAAGTTGAGATCCACGTCCACTCGCCCCTGGCCCGGGCGGAGATCGAGGCGACGCCACGTTGCGACGGTCGGCGACGCGCCCGGGTCGTAACTCGGCGATACAGAAAGCGCATAGCGTCCATCGAGCAGTCGAAATCGAACTCGCCCGGTCGGATCCGTCAGTCCGTCAACGCTGCCGCGCGGTGATCCCTTGGGTACCGGTCCGTCGTCCGGGTCGGCTCGCGCGACGATCACCGGCAGACCCGCGTGGGAGAACGGTTCTCCGGACCGATGTACGGCAACCGTCACCAACACCGGTTGCACACCGCCATCCCCGGGGCTCGGGGCCGTCACGGTGACTGCGCTCAAGTCAAGGCGCTCCCGCGACACCTCGCGCACGACGGTCGACTGGTCATGGAGGCGAGCGCCAGACTCGACGAAGCCAAACGCGAGGGTGTCGGTTCCAGGGTGCATCCAGACGAGCGTGTCACTGTGAAGCATGCGTGTCGGACGCACGCCCCTCGGAAGCACGAACATCGCAGTGCCGTCCACGCGCGCCTCGCGCCCGTCCACGGACCAAACTGCGTAGGAGGAGACCCAGGCCGCCTTCGGAGTGAGCTGCTCGAACCACGCCCTCGCTCGCGACCAGTCGATCCTCACGGCGCGCCCCTCGGCAACATCGATGGTTGTCGTTGCGACTCCGCTCCCGGATCGAACCATCGCGGTGCTCTCTCCGACGATCTCGTCCCCGACGCGCAGAGTCAGTCGGATGTCTTGGTCCGGTGGAACGCTCAGTGAGAGTTCCCGAGCACCGGTTCGCTCCGCAGGTGCGTCTGCGAGTGAGCTCTCCAGCAGTGTCCAGATCATGAAGCCCTGAGGGAATTCGACTGGCGCACCGGTCCGAGCATCGACTCCTTCCGCCGGTGTCGCTTCAGCGACGGATGCGAGATCGGTCTCCAGCGCCACGCCAGCATCGAGAAGCGACTCCGCATCGGGATGCCGGACGGCCACTCGCAACTCACCGCGTGGCACGAGCACGATGGTGCCCACGACCTCTCCAGGAACACTGCAGTCCAAACGCACCACCCGCGAGACGTGCCGACTCGACCCAACGGCGATCCACACGGGGTCCGGACGACACGCGAACGAGAGTCGGACGTCGCTCTGTTCGCCGCTGACGATCTCGGTGGTCGCCCAGGGTCGATACATCTCAGGCAGCTCGAAGAGTCCGTCGCGATCGAAGCGAAGACGGACACCTGAGACGGCCGTGCCGGAGGCGTCACGGAACCGCAGCACCCACTCCGACACCGCATCCGACGCCGGCACGATCTCACCTACGTCGAGATCGCCGGTGTCCGGGATATCCACCCAGCCGGACGCACCGAATGCCGCGTGATCGTCGCGGCGCGCGGCCACACGCAGGCGTCCTGAGCGTCGCACGTGAAACTCGAACGCCCCGCTCTCGCCGACACGCGTCTCGAACGTCTCGTCCATGCCTTCGTTGCTGGCCCAGTCGGGGACGCCAAGCGCCGGCTCGTGATCGACGAGCAGCCTGACGGTCGCTCCCGGAACAGGTGAGCCCGCGGCATCCACGGCACGGCCCGTGACGCGAACGACCGGCCGGAGGCGAAGGTAGACGATCGACGTCCCTCCGTGTGAGTCGACCTCCGTCCACCCCGCGGCGGACATGGCACCCGTACGGGTGTCGCGCGCCCGCACCAAGGCGAACTCGATCCGGTCGGTCGCGTCCGCGGCGTACGCCATTCGCCACGATCCGTCGCCGGCGGTGCGGGTAGTGCCTCGCTCGATGCCAGGCGTAGCAACACGCTCCACCTCCACGCCGGCGCTGGCGAGTTTGCCGGACTCGTCGAACACGAGTCCCTCGAGGACGATCGGGACCTTCTCCGACCCCGCGGGCGTCATCTCAGCGGCGTCCGGGGGATCAATCGGAGACACCGGATCCGCCTCGCGGTCGGAGACACGCTCCCGTGGAGGAACGCTTCGCGATGCCGGAGCCTGGGAGGTCCCGGATCCGTCCGGCTCTCGATTGGCCGACGAACGCCAGAAAGCCACGATTACAGCAAGCGACGCCAGCATCAGAATCGCAACGATGCGAATGCGTGCTGAACCACGAGTTCCAGGGATCGAACACAGACGGGACACTGCACGGCCTCCGAGGTCAATCGCGCACAGCTTGCCGCTGCCGCGCTCGAGCCCGCGCGGTGCATCGCACTCAGAGACGCCGGAGTGGGCCATGGTCCTGGACGCCACCCTGGGTCGCCGGAACAACTTCCGCGCGGGCGAACCGTTGGCTGGTGGTCAGTTCGTCGAAGTCGACGTCAGAGTCGACTCGAGGAGGATGTCCCACTGCCAGACGCTGGCGTTGTCGCAGTTCGATGCGGCACTACCGAGATTGGAGTACTCCACCTGCACGTACTGCCCCGTGAAGTACGAGATCGAGCCGGTCTTGGCGTCGAAGCTGCCGGAGGTCGCGCCCCCGGGGTTCGCCTTCGCTCCGGCGTAGACCGTCGCGCCAGGCGTCGCCGGTGCGCCCTGAGTTCCGGAGCCAGAGGCTCCCGACGGCAGCGGGTTCCCCATGCCATCGAGGCCCTGCGACGAAGCGTTGATGTGGTCGTACCCATCGTTCACGGTGGCGAACCCGTGGGTCGCCACGAGGTTGCCGCTTGAGTCATAGCGCTTGACCTGCGGCTGAGTGTCGCTGACGACCACCGTCGGGTCCCACCACCAGCTCGGATCTGACATGTCACTCTGCGAACACGCTCCGTTCGCGGTGACCTGCGAAGTCAGCACGACGCTGATCTTGGAACCGCCGGCTCCGTTGCCCTTCCACGTGTACTTGTGAGTCACGTCCGCGCTGGTGGAGTCCGAGATCCCAATCGTCATCAGGTACTGGAAGCCGGACCACTTCGCGCCGAACTTGCCGAGGTCGGACGTGGCCGAACTCGACGTCGTACTGTGTGACCAGTCCTGGTGCAGCGCAAGGGTACCCGCGATACCTCCGCAGCTGATGTCCTTCACGGTCGACGAACTCGACGCGGTCGGCTTTTCCCACGTGGCAAATGCCGCAGCCGCTGCAGCGCACAGCGCCACGGCCGCCATGAATTGAACCTTCATCTGTTGCCTCTCCTCTCCCCGCCCCTCGGCCACGGCTGCGGCCTAAAGGGCAGTACACTCCCGCAAAGGGCGCCCACGACACTCCGCAGGAACATCACCCCCGCGCCGTTTCTCTCTGCAGCGGAACTCCCCGAGTGATCGATGTCAAGCCAGTAATCTACGAATGCACCCGGGGTGCGTTCTCGAGGATCGCCAGGGTGTAGGTGACCGCCATATCGACGACGAACTGATCCGCGGGGTACGTGCTGGAGTTCCCCCGGTTCCGTGGACACCCGACCACTGAGGTTGGGAGGATGTCCACGTGCCAGAGTCGAGGCCACCGTACCCGGAGGAGTTCTGTCTCCGCCTGGCGCCGTGCCGCACGCGCCTGCGAGCCGGAGGAGGCCTCGTCCTGTCCGCTCTCCTCGCCGCAGGGACTGACCGTCGACGAGATCGCCG
>CALJKZ010000398.1 GCA_937983085.1 uncultured Gemmatimonadales bacterium | reverse complement strand
TTCCCTGCCCCGTTCGGTCCGATGAGCCCGAAGATCTCGCCTTTGTGGACCTCGAAGCTCACACCGTCCACGGCCACGGTGGTACCGTAGGCCTTTGCCAGGTCACGAACCTCGACGACGGTCTCGGGCATCTCGGCGTGGATCAGAGTCAGGGGGCAGTAAGTGGATGCGACAGGGCTCAGAACATCTGCTTTCTTGCTTCGATGTGTTGTGCACCCGTTGGAGTACGTCCCAATACCCCAGGATCTTCCCCGCGTCTTTCTCGGGACCGGCTACGGCATCCAGCCCAGTTGAAGGAGAATCAACACACCCCCATAGGTAGCTACGCTATTGAGGTTGCCGAACCCCTGAATGCCCAAACCGAGCACCGGGGACTGGAGTCCGGCTTCGAGCACCACAGGCAGGCCGACAGTCCGATGGACCTCGTTGGACGTGCCAGGCAACCCCTTGGCGCTCACATTCGCCAGCCCCGCCGCTGCGGCGACGTACCCGAAGGACCAGGCGCGCCGACGACCGTAGAGAAGGCTCACCTCCGTGACGGAATCGTCGGATCCATCGGGAAAGCTCCCCACGTCCCCCATACCCAGGGCCCGCAGCGCCACGTGATGTCTGCCCCACTGGGCGTTGGCCTGGAAAGCGAGCGTCCCGTCGACATTCAGCTCCTGGGCAGCGCCTCCACCCAGGCCCAGGCTCAGCCAGACGCGGGTTCCCAACTCCTCGGATTGGGCGTGGATTGGGCCGGCGGCGACGACGGTCCAGACCAGCACGAGCAACGTCACTCGACGCACCTCCCTCCTCTCCACCATCCACGTCATTGCCGTCACGCGTTCGAGTCCCGCGACCCGCCTATCGCGGCGTCGACGCATCGGGGCTCAATCGGATGATCCGGCCCGTAAGGGACGCCGACGGACTGCCCGCGTCCACGGCGATGAGGAAGTCGCCGCGTGGGAGCCGAGCGATGTCGCGGACCCGACCCACACGGGCGCGCACAACCTCCGTCTCGTCCGTGAGGGGGTCGTACCGGAGAAGGTCGTGCCGATACAGGGCGCCGACGAGGAAGGAGCCATCCCATGCCGGATCCGTCGCCCCTTCGATGCGATGCAGCCCCGACGGGGCGACCCTGAACGCTGGCGACCAGTAGGCGAGAGGCAGGATCGACACGGCCTCAGCCTCCTCTTCCGTCATGCCGGAAACAGGCGTGCGATCGTAGTTCAGGCCGTACGAGAAGTCCGGCCACCCGTAGTTGCCGCCGCCCTCGACCACGTTGAGCT
>CALJKZ010000397.1 GCA_937983085.1 uncultured Gemmatimonadales bacterium | reverse complement strand
CGGGTGAGAGCGTCATGAGCGGAATCTAGTCACACGCCGGCGCCGGATGACAGACGGGCCAAGTGTTCTCCCGCCATCGCCAGGCCGTAGAGGGTGAGGAAGGGCTCGATGATGTCCACCGTGGTGAGGTGCGGACCGATGGCGTTGGAGAAGCCTCCGGTGGCGACCACGAGGGCATCCGGGCGACCCCATTCGTCCTTGATGCGCCGGACGATGCCGTCCACGCTCTCGATGGCCTGATAGAAGACGCCACTCTGGATACACGCTTCGGTCCGTCGGCCGATGACCACCTCGGGGGGCTGCAGCTCGACCCGGGGCAGCTTGGCCGTCCGCGCCGCCAGCCAGTCGAGACCGGAACGGAGACCCGGCGAGATGACGCCGCCCAGGAACACGCCGTCGGCGGTGATGCAGTCGAAGGTCGTGGCCGTGCCCAGATCCACGGCGATGGTGTCCCGACTGTACATCTCCCTCGCGGCCAGCGTGTTCACGATGCGGTCGGCCCCGACGGACCGGGGCTCCTCCACATCCAGGCGGATGGGAAGACCCGAATCCGGACCCACCGCGATCACGTCCGCTCCGGTGATGGAGCGGATGGTCTTGGACCAGACGTGGTTCACCGACGGCACCACGGACCCCACCACACCACGGACGATGCTCGATTCGTCGATGCCATCGCCGGCGAGGAAGGCCCGCATGAGCGCCGTCATCTCGTCGGCCGTGCGGGGCACGCTGGAGCTCACGCGCCATTCCCCGACGAGTTCCGTGGTCGAGGACGCGAGTCCGACCACCGTCTCGGTGTTTCCTACGTCGACGACGAGCTGCACCGCTGCCTCCGGGTCTCGGGGAGGTGGAGTGGAAGGTCAAACGCTGGCTGAATCTACTCAGGGTCGTCGACGATGGGGCCCCCGCCGGACACCGGCCGCACGCTTCCGGAGACGACCCGGAGCTCGACGCCGTCGTCCCCCACGAGGCGGAGAGCCCCGGATACGTCGATGCCGGCAGCCCGCCCCTCACCCGCCTGATCGGTGGTGACCGCGAGCCCAGCCAGCGCATCCCGGCGGTTGAGCGCCTCCACGAGCGCGTCGTCCAGCCCCGTCGCCGTGGGACTCCGTGCCGAAACGACCTCCCTGATCCGACGCACGATAGCCCTCGCCAACCCACTGCGTGACAGAGGGTTGCCAGCCAACGCCTCCAGCGATGCAGGAGGCAGGCCGTCGCCCGCCACCTCCGCGTCGGACGGGGCTCCGGCGACGTTGATCCCGATCCCCGCGACGACCGAGTCGCCCGCCGCTTCACACAGGATGCCTCCGACCTTCCGCCCCTGCACCAGGAGATCGTTGGGCCACTTGATTCCCACGGTCAGGCCCGGAGCGACGTCTTCGATGGCCCGGGCGCACGCCAGTCCGACGAGAAGGGACAGCGTACCCCCTGTCGCTCCTCCGTCGAGAAGCACGCTCATCGAGAGCCCGGCCCCGGGTGCGGAGACCCAGGTGCTTCCGCGGCGACCCCGGCCACGCGTCTGCTCGTCGGCGACGACGACGGTCCACGGCCCCCCGCCCTCTTCGGCCAGCACCCGGGCGCGGTCGTTGGTGGACCCGAGGGTTCCGTACGCTTCCACCCGAGACACCTCCCACTCCGCACACAGCACGGCGACGGCGCGGCCGTCCCAACGATCCAGCCGGGGCTCGGTCACCGGAGAAGCAGGTACGCCAGGTAGGCCCCTCCCACCACCCAGCAGTACGGGGCGAAGAAGTGGAAGGAGCGACGGGCGAGCATGGCCACGAAGGTTCGAATGGCGAGGACGCCCACGAGGCCCGCCATGACGCTCCCCCACACGATGACCCCGACGCCCAGGCCCGCCGTTCCGGTGGCCTGCACATCGGGAATCTGCAATACGGCGGCTCCGGCGATGGCGGGGACGGCCATGAGGAAGGAGAAAGCGGCGGCCTCCCTCGCCTCGAGGCCGAGCCAGAGCGCCGCCACCACCGTGGCTCCCGACCTGGAGATCCCGGGGACCAGCGCCAACGCCTGCGCCACTCCGATGAGGAGGGCAGCGACCCATGAGGGTCGAGGAGCGTCCGCCCCTTCCAGTGCCGACTTGCTGCTCCAGAGGAAGGCCCCGGTGACCAGGAGTGCGACGCCCGGCACCAGGGGATCCTCGAAGAGGGCTTCGATGCGATCCTTGGCGAAGACGCCGAGAAGGCCCGCCGGAATCGTCGCCACCACCACCAGGCCGATGTACTCCCACGCGTCCCGGTCGCCCGTCACGGCGCCCCTGACGAGGTCGGCGACGCGCGTCCGATAGACCAGGAGGATGGACACCAGCGTCGCCACGTGTACCGCCACTTCGAAGAGGACCCCCGGCACCTGGATGCCGAGGACCACCTGGGTCATGACCAGATGACCCGAACTGGAGATCGGCAGGAACTCGGCGGCCCCCTGGACGAAGCCCAGGAGAAGGCACTCGAGGAGATTCACGCTCCGCGGGCCTCAGCCACCGAGTACCCGGGTGTAGTAGGCCTCATAGCGCGGAACGACGGCCTCGGCGGAGAATCGATCCACCGCGGCGGCTCGCGCCCGAGTCGAGACCCGTTCGTGGAGTTCGTCGTCGGTGAGCAACTGCACCCCCGCCTCCGCCATGGCGTCCACGTCGCCGACCTCACGGAGGAAGCCGGACTCGCCATCGTCGATGACCTCGGGCAGGCCGCCGGTCCTCGAGGCCACTACGGGCACGCCGCACGCCATGGCCTCCAGCGCTGCCAGACCGAAGGATTCGGTCTCCGAAGGCAACAGGAAGAGATCGGCACAGGCCACCAATTCCTCCACCGACTGGTGCTTGCCCAGGAAGAGGACCTTGTCCCTGATCCCCAGCGCCGCGGCCCGCCGCTCGGCTCGCGGGCGATCCGGTCCGTCTCCGACCATGACCAGCCGGGCGTCCACGCGCTGGGCCAGGCGTGCGAAGACCTCCACCACGTCAGCGACCCGCTTCACGCTTCGGAAGTTGGAGACGTGCATGACGATCTTCTCGCCGCCGGGGGCCAGCGTCGCCCTGTGGCATGGCTCGAGCCCCGGTCGCCAGGCGTCGATGTCGATGAAGTTGGGTATGACCTCGATCCGCTCGGCCGGCACCGCGAAGTCACGAACCGTCTCGTCGCGAAGATACGAGGAGACGGCCGTGAGTCCGTCGGACTGGAGGATGGAAAAGCGGGTGATCTCGTGGAAGGAGGGATGGAGGCCCACCAGCGTGATGTCCGTCCCGTGGAGCGTCGTGACGATCTTGAGCTCCCGTTGCCCCTCCAACATCTGCCGAGCGAGATACGCCGACGCCGCGTGTGGAATGGCGTAGTGCATGTGCACGAGGTCGAGCTCATGGTTCCGCACGGCGTCGTGGAGCGCCACGGCCAGGGCCAGTGCATACGGCGGGTGCTCGAAGAGCGGATAATCCTCCATCTCGACTTCGTGGAAGAAGACCCGTTCCCTGAATCCGCCCAGGCGGAAGGGCTGGTCGTACGACACGAAATGGATCTGGTGCCCGCGCTCCGCCAGAGCGATGCCCAGTTCCGTCGCCACCGCCCCGGAGCCCCCGTAGGTCGGGTAGCAGGTGATGCCGATCTTCATGGACAGCCGTCTCCCTTCGTCATCCCGTCCTCCCTCGTCGATGGGTCCTCACGGAGTGCCCGGCCATTGGAGCCCGGCCGCCTCCATGGCGTCGACGGCCATGTCCGCCTGATGCTCCACGGGTAGCGAGGCGTCCACGCGGACCGTGTGGTGGGGCAGCTGGTGTCGGAACCATGTGAGTTGTCGTCTCGCGTAGCGTCGGGTGGTGGCGGCGATCTCCTCTACCGCCTGTTCCAGCGAGATCTCGTCCCTCAGGTGCCTGGCGATCTCGCGATATCCGGTACCGGTCATGCCCGGCGTGTTCTCGGTGTAGCCCGCGTCGAGGAGTGCCCGTACCTCGTCGACCAGGCCGCGCTCGATCATCCGATGGACGCGTCGTAGGATCCGGGCATCGATCTCGTCCCGGGGAAGTTCGAGAAGGAGGACGACCCCGTGAACCCCCTCCCCGTCAGGAGGTGCCTGGCGGTGCCACGTGGAGAGGGGCACACCGGAGAGGAGCGCCACCTCCAGCGTGCGACTCATGCGCTGCGGGCCGCCCTCGATGGCAAGCTCGGCCCGCTCGGGGTCGAGAGCCGTCACCCAACGGCTCAGCGTGTCGGTCGGCTGCTCGGACAGCCATCGGCGCAGCGCTTCGAGTCGAGCGGCGTCCAGGGACGGCTCGGTGAAGATGGGCTCCATGACCGACTTCAAGAAAAAGCCCGTCCCCCCGGCGAGCACGGGGAGAGCTCCCCGCGATCGGATCTCCCGGATCCAACGACGGGCGTCCCGGGCGAAACGGCCGGCGGAGTACCGATGGTCGGGCACCCCGAGATCCAGACCGTGGTGGGGCACGAGGGACCGGGCCTCGTCGCGTACCTTGTCGGTCCCGATGTCCATGCCGCGGTAGACCTGGCGGGAATCCATGGAAACGATCTCTACCGGTCCCCGTCGGGCAAGGGCCAGCGAGAGCGCCGTCTTCCCGGATGTGGTGGGTCCGGTGACCGCCAGAAACCGGGGCTCGGGGCTCACGCCACATCCCGCGCCATCAGGAGCGTCCGAACTTCCTCTCCAGCTCCCCGGCGGAGAGTCGGACCACCGTGGGGCGGCCGTGGACGTCATGATGAGGGAGCTCGGTGGCGAAGAGCTGATCGAAGAGCTCCTGCATCTCGGCGTCGGAGAGCCTCTGGCCCGCCTTGATGGCGCTCTTGCAGGCGAACGTCATGGCGATGCGCTCGTGCTGGTTCCGGGCGGACCGCACCAGCTCGGAGCCGTGGGTGAGCTCGTGGACCATCTCCCGAAAGGCCCGCTCGGCGTCGAAATAGCGATGAGGGTTGGGCACGGCGTGGACGATGACCGTATCGCCGCCGAACCCCTCCACCTCGAAGCCCGCCCGGGCCAGGAGACCCTTGAGGTCCTCGATCATCTCCACTTCCGGTGGCGTGAGACGGAGCGTGAGGGGAAAGAGAAGCCGCTGGCTCTCCTGGCCCCCGGCTTCGAAGCCGTCCATGAGCCGCTGGAAGAGGATCCGCTCGTGGGCAGCGTGCTGGTCCACGATGAGGAGACCGTCGCGGGTTTCGGCCAGGACGTAGGTATCGAGCACCTGCCAGAGCCGCGGCCGCCGCGCGCCGGCTTCGGGCAACGGCGCTACGCCGGACTCGGAGCCCGACGCCGTCCCCGCATCGTTCGATCCTTCCTCGGACCGGGGTTCGGCGCTCGACACGAAGAGGGCCATCTGCGCGTCGGCCGACGTGCCCTCGGCGTGGGACGTCGGCGACGGCGTCGACCTGGGAGACGATCCTGGCGCACGGGCCGGGTCCGTGCTGCGCCGCCCCCTTTCCCGCACGACGAGCCCCGGTGCTCCCACCTCCCGATCGAAGGTGGCCGCCGCCGCTTCGTCATCCAGGGCGGCGCGGACCGCACGCTCCACCAGAGCCTCCACGCGGCCTCCGTCGCGGAAGCGCACCTCGGCCTTCGCTGGATGGACGTTCACGTCCACGCCCTCGCCGGGCACCCGGAGGTACAGGAACATCCACGGCCGCACCCCCTGGGGGATGGTCGTCCGGTATCCGCGTTCGGCGGCACGGACGATCTCGGTGGACCGGAACGGGCGTCCGTTGACGAAGAGGTGGCTTCGGCGCAGGCCGGGCTTGGCGGCGTCGGGTCGTTGAACGAGGCCCCGCACCTCCATCCCATCGCCTTCGCCGCCGGCAGGGATGAGCGTGGTGCCGTGGTCCGAACCCCAGATCTGGGTGACGCGCTCGGCAACGTCGGCGGCAGCGGGCAGGTCCAGCAGGACCCGATCGTCGGAGGTGAGGCGAAACCCGACCCGTGGATTGGCCAGCGCCAGCGCGGTGGCCGCCTCGTTCACGGCCCGGGCCTCGGCGCTCACCGACTTCAGGAAGCGCAGGCGCACCGGAGCATTGTAGAACAGGTTCTTCACGTCCACGGTGGTCCCTCGGCGCCGCGCCACGTCGGTGACGTTCGAGATCTGGCCTCCGGCGACCGTCACCCGTGTACCGCTTTCCTCCTCTCCGTCCCACGTATCGACGGCCATCCGGGAGACCGCGGCGATGGACGGCATCGCCTCGCCGCGGAATCCGAAGGTAGCCACGCCACTCAGGTCCGACGCTTCCTCGATCTTGCTGGTGGCATGCCGGTCCAGGCACAAGAGGGCGTCTTCCCGCCCCATCCCCACCCCGTCGTCGCTCACGCGGATCCGACGCTTCCCTCCCCGCTCGATAGCCACCTCCACGTGGGTCGCCTTCGCGTCGAGAGCGTTTTCCACGAGCTCCTTCACCACCGACGCGGGGCGTTCCACGGCTTCGCCCGCCGCGATCTGGTTGGCCACGACGTCGGGGAGGATCCGGATCCGTCGCACGCGCCTATTCCACTCCGTAGAAGGCGCAGGCGTTGGCCGACGTCGTCCGGGCCAGGTCCTCGGAAGCCATGTCCAGGAGTCGAGCTACCGCTGCGGCTACATGGACGACATGGGCGGGCTCGTTGCGGCGCCCCCGATGGGGCACGGGTGCCAGGTACGGCGCGTCGGTCTCCACCAGGAGGCGGTTCCCTGGTACTTCCCGAAGGAGGTCGGTCGCCCCGAAGGAGTTGAACGAGGCGATCCCCGAGAACGAGACCCACCAGTCCGCCGCCATGGCTTCCTCGAAGGCCTGAGCCCCGCCGGTGAAGCAGTGGAGAACCCCGCGGGTCCCAGGCGGCATGGCCCGGAGCGCGGCGGCGACGTCCGCGTCGGCCTCGCGGGCGTGGACCACCACGGGCAGCCCCGTCTCTCCGCCGAGGGCCAGGTGGGCGTCGAAGAGCTCACGTTGCACGGCACGCGGTGCGTTGTCGTAGTAGTAGTCCAGACCCGTCTCCCCCACGGCCACGACCCCGTCGCGGGCCACGAACTCCCGGACGCGGTCCATGGCGTCGGGGGCCGCGTCGCCGGCGGCGTGGGGATGGACACCGGCCGTGGACCAGCACCCGTCTCGACGCTCTGCGAGCTGGAGCGCTCGCTCGGCGTCGTCCACGTCGGAGGCGATGGTGACGACGCGGGTCACACCGGCCTCCGAGGCCCTACGAAACACCGCCTCCAGGTCGTCCCTGAAGGCGGCGTCGGTGAGATGGCAGTGGCTGTCGAAGTACTCGATCACACCGTCGCGGGCTGGGGGCGAGCCTTTTTCTTCTCGCTTGCGCTCTGACCCATGCCCCACCGCTTCTGGATCTCGATGAGCGCCGGGGAGGCCACGAAGATGGACGAGTACGTTCCGATGACCACACCGAGCATGAGCACGATGGTGAAGTCACGGATGACGGCGCCTCCGAGAACGAGCAGGGCGCACAGCACGGCGAGGGTGGTGCCCGACGTCAGGACCGTACGCGGTAGGGTCTCGTTGATGGACTGGTTCACCAGATCCACCGGATCGCGCTTGCGGGCTCCCTTCATCCTCATGTTCTCGCGGATGCGATCGAACACGACGATGGTGTCGTTCAGGGAGTATCCGAGGATGGTGAGAATGGCCGCCACCGTCGGAAGGGCGATCTCCACCCGGAAGATGGCGAGGAAGCCCAGGGTGATGAGGATGTCGTGCGCCGTCGCGATGACGGCCGCCAATCCGAAGCGAAGCTCGAAGCGGAAGGCCAGATAGATGAGCGTGAGCAAGAAGGAGAAGAGCACGGCCAGCAGCGCCTTCTGCTGTAACTCCCCTCCCACCTTTGCCCCGACCAGCTCCCTGCGGACGACCTCGAAGGTCCGGTCTGTGAGATTGGCCCGGATCTGCGTCTCGACGTTGTCGGCCACCTGCGTGATGGACACGCTTTCGTCGAGGGGGGCACGGATGACGAATTCGCCCGTGCCCTCACCGCCGAACTGGGTGATGGGGGGCGCCGTGGCGCCTCCGAGGGCCTCCCGCAGCTCGGCGTCGGACGTGGGCTGGTCGAACCGAACCTGGACGAGCGATCCACCCAGGAAGTCCACGCCGTAGTTCTGCCAGCTACCGAGCGACACGATGTTGTAGCCCATCGCCGCGATGCCCGTGGCGATGACGATGGCCGAAACGACGTACGCAGTCCGGCGCTTCTCGATGAACTTGTAGGAAGCGTCTTTGAAGAGTCTCATGACCGGCGCCTCAGATGCTGATGGGATCCGACGCCTTCTTGCCCGACAGGTACGCCAGGAAGAAGGAGCGGGTCACGAAGAGTGCGGAGAAGAAGGAGGCGACGATTCCGATGGACAGCGTCACCGCGAAGCCGCGAACAGGCCCGGTGCCGAACTGGAAGAGAATCAGCGCCGTGATGAGCGTCGTGATGTTGGCGTCGACAATGGCCGAAAGAGCGTGCTCGAAGCCCTCCTCCACGGCTGTCCGGGTAGCTCGACCGTGGTCGAGCTCCTCTCGAATCCGCTCGAAGATGAGGACGTTCGCGTCCACTGCCATCCCGATGGACAGGATGAGGCCGGCGATGCCCGGCACGGTCAGAGTCGCGTTGAGACCCGCGAGTCCGCCCAGCACCAGGAGGACGTAGACGCCGAGGGCGCCCACTGCCAGGAAGCCTGCTGCGCCGTAGTAGGTGATCATGATCACGACGACCATGCCGATGCCCACCATTCCGGCAATGGTCCCCTGGTCGATGGAGTCCTGCCCGAGGGACGGACCCACGGTCCGCTCCTCGACGATGTTGATGCGAACCGGCAGCGCTCCAGCCCGGAGCACGAGCGCCAGGTCGCGGGCCTCCTCGAGAGGCGTGCCCTGTCCCATCTCGATCTGCCCACGAGCCCCGATGCGGTCACGAATGACCGGGGCGCTCATGACCTCATTGTCCAGGACGATGGCCAGGTAGTTGCCCACGTTGGCGCCGCTGAACCGGGCGAACCGGCGTCCACCCGCCCGCGACAGCTCGAACTGGACCTGCGACTGGTTGAACTGGGGATCGCGCTGAGCCGTGGCGTCCTCCAGCTCTTCGCCCGTGAGGAAGGCGTCCTCCTCGAGCACGTAGAGCCGGTAGTAGTTGCGGGCCCCCTGGGCCAGCAGATCGGCGCCCCAGCGGAGCTTCTGGTCCCGGGGAAACGCCCTCTGGACCTCTTCCATGGCCAGGAACTGCTCGGCGATGGGCCGATCCTCGGCGGCCACGAAGTAGGTGCCTTCCACGTCGCCCGTGAAAAGGAGAGACGAGAAGGGCCGCAGCGCATCTTCGATGGCGTCGACGGGCTCGTCGGCGGCCTCCGCGCTGTCGGCGGCCGCGTCGTTCTGGACCGCGGACGAATCGGTGCCGAAGAGGAGGTTCTCGCGAGCGTCGGACTCGTCGACAACGTCGCGCCCCAGGGCCGGGCGGGAGTCGACACCGAGCGTAGCTACGATGCTCCGGTCGATTCGGGAGAGCGCCTGATCGAACTCGGCGGTGGGTAGCACCTTGTTGAACTCCAGGAACGCGCTCTCCTGGATGATGCCCTTGGCCCGGTCCTCGTCGTCGATGCCGGCCAGCTCGACGATGAGGCGATCGCCTCCCACCTTCTGGATGAGGGGCTCCTCGACGCCGAACTGGTCGATGCGGGTCCGGATGATCCGGTCCACGCGGTCGATCATGTCCGACCGGGCCTCGGCCGTCATGGTGCTGTCGGGGTCGTCGACCTCGAGGACGAGGTGCATTCCGCCCTGGAGATCGAGCCCGAGCTTGAGCCACTCCCCGGTTTCGGTCTTGTGGGAGTAGAGCTGCCAGCCCGCGACGCCGATGACGACGGCGATGGCGACGAGGCGACCCCGTAGAGTCTAGAACATGGAGAGCGCGCGGGTTCGCCGAGAACGCGCCCTGGAGGCCTTCTCGGGGGACTCTCGCCCCCGAAACGACAGCCTGTAAAGCTGCCGTCACCCCCCAGGTGTGTCAATCTGAACCGGGGGCCGAAGCCCCCGGTCCATCAGATTCCGTCGGTCATACTCTCGCACCGGAGCGAGAGGTCCCTCCAGCGATAAATCGCTCGGAACGGCCCGTGGTGGGCGCGTGCCTCAGAAGTAGAGGAACGTACCCACCCGGAAGACGAACTCCGAGTCCCCCGTCTGGGGCATGTAGTAGTCGAAGTTCGCCCCGATCTTGTTCTTGCCCATGAAGTAGAGCAAGAGTCCGGGGGTGATGCGCGTGCCGCCGCCGTCGTCGATGTCGCCGGCCGGATCCGCGACGCTAATCCGGAGGACGGGCTCGATTCCGACGATGCGCTCTCCGTCCAGGGGCTGGTACAGCGAGCCCAGGACCTGGAAGGCCAGGAACTCCCGGGGGTCGTTGTTGGTGTCCAGCGCGGCCCAGTT
>CALJKZ010000396.1 GCA_937983085.1 uncultured Gemmatimonadales bacterium | reverse complement strand
CGCCCAGGCCCCCCCCGCCGTCCGCCGCGCGGGGGCGCTCGAGGCGCGACTGGGCAAGCCGGTGCTCCCGGTCTTCTGGGTCGCGTCCGACGACCACGACTGGGACGAGGCCAACCATACCTGGCTCATCGGGGTGGACAACGAACTCCATCGATTCGACGTCCCGGCTCCGGATACGGACACCACGCCGCCGTTACACCGCATCGAGTTAGGTAACGAGGCCGACGAGCTCCTGGCGGGGTTCCTCGAACACCTCCCCGACACCGACTTCAGCGCGCCCTATGCCGAGGCCCTGCGCGAAGGCTTCGGCGCGGGCGGCTCCCTTCCAGGCGGCTTTCATCGCCTTCTCCACGATGTCCTCGGACGGTTCGGCGTGTACTTCATCGACGCCGCCCAGCCCGAGCTGAAGCGGGGCACGAGTGACCTGCTGCTGTCCGAACTCGGCAGAGCGGGCGAGATGGAGGCCATCCTCCGCGCCACCGAGGAGGAGTTGGGCAGCACCGGGTACGGAGTCCAGGCGACGATCATGGAGGGCGGCATCAACGTCTTCCTGGAAGGACCGGCCGGACGGGAGCGCGTCTACCGGGATGGAGACGACTACCGCCTGCGCACCTCGGGCGAGGTGCTGTCGGAGGCCGCGATACGGGAGGCGGTGGAATCGGACCCTACCGTACTCAGCCCCAACGTCATGCTGCGTCCCGTGGTGGAAAGCGCCTTTCTGCCCACGCTGGCCTATGTCGGCGGGCCCGGCGAGATCGCCTACTTCGCCGAGCTCAAGGCGTACTTCGAGGCGCATGGGATCGAGATGCCCGTCATCCATCCGCGATGGAGCGTCACGGTGGTGGAGGGCAAGATCCGGAAGGTCCTCGACAAGTTCGGGCTCGAGATCGAGGACCTGGACCGCCCCTTCCACGAGGTAGCGACGGGATTCGCAAAAGAGGGCACGCCGTCTTCGGTGCAGGACGCCCTCGGTGCCCTCCGGGGAGCCGTGGGATCCGGTACCGCCGACCTCCAGAAGGCGGTCACCGAGGTGGATCCGACGTTGAAGGGACCCGTTCAGACCCTCCGCAACCAGACCTTCGCCGCCCTCGCCGAGGTGGAGAAGAAGGTGAGTCAGGCGGTGAAGCGAGAAAGCGAGATCGCGCTGGCGCAGATCGAGAAGGCGCAGCTCCATCTCTTTCCCGACGGCAAGCCGGCGGAGCGGGTACAGAACCCTCTCTACTACCTCACGCGGTACGGCGATGCCTTCCTCGACGACCTTTTCGAGCGCTTCGAGGTGAAGCTCGGTCCATGACGCATCGTACTCCTCTCGTCGGCGGTCACCGGGAGCATCCTGGCACGCGACGTGCCCCCTGCTGCGGCCATGCGCGTCGACTACCTGACACGAAGTCCTTTTGACCCTCGGGACCGCGATCTAAGTTCAGCCCATGTTCCTTCAGATGATTCTGATCCTGGTGGTGCTGATCCCCCTCCTGGCCATCGTCCTCGATTCCCAGGTGGGCCGAGCACTTGCATCGCGTCTGGAACGGCGCGGCCTCGACGCGCCCGGCGATGTGACCGCCGACCGCATCGCCTATCTCGAGAGCGAGGTCGAGCGGCTCTCCAACGAGGTGATCCGCCTGGACGAGGAGAGCCAGTTCGTCCATCGCCTCCTCACGGAGGGCAAGGACAAGGTCGGAGGATCGCTCCCCACGAGCGACGAGAACGAGTAGACGGGACCGGCACGGTGAACCCGTGACGTCCGAGGAGCGCTCGGCGGGGAGGGCCGCCGCCAGCGTCGGGGCGGGGATCTTCCTCAGCAAGATCTTCGGCTTCATCCGTGAACGGGTCATCGCCCACTACTTCGGCGCCAGCGGATACGCCGACGCGTGGTACGCTGCCCTGCGGATGCCCAACGTCATCCGAAACCTCCTCGGAGAGGGCACTCTCTCCGCCTCGATGATTCCCGTCTACGCCGAGATGCTCGAGGAGGGCCGCGACGAGGAGGCCGCGCGCTTCGCCGGCGCCGCCCTCGGCATCGTGACCGTCGTAGCGGCGAGTCTGGTGCTCCTCGGCGTGGCCGTGGCGCCTCTGTTCGTCCCCCTGTTCTTCCCCGTGTGGTCTGCGGAGATCCAGGATCTCACGGTGCAGCTGATCCGGATCCTCCTCCCCATGACCGGCCTCTTCGTACTGTCGGCGTGGACGCTGGGCATCCTCAACAGCCATCGGATCTTCTTCGTGACGTTCGTGGCGCCCGCTCTTTGGAACCTGGCCATGATCACCGCCATGATCGGGGGCGCAGTCTATTTCGGCCTCGAGGACCGTGGCCTGGTGGTGGCCCTCGCCTGGGGAGCGTTGGTCGGGGGTGCTCTGACCCTGGTCATCCAGGTGCCCTTTCTGGCGCGGCACGTCTCCGGAATGAGGCTGTCTCTCGGCCGGGGAGTCACAGGCGTCCGGGAGGCCATCACCAACTTCGTGCCGGTGGTGGCAGCCCGGGGGATCGTCAACGTCAGCGGGTGGATCGATCTCATCCTGGCAGGGCGGCTGGTGCCCGGCGCCGTGGCCGTCATGGGGTACGCGCAGATCTTCGCCAATCTCCCCATCTCCCTCTTCGGAACGGGGGTGGCGGCCGCCGAGCTGCCCGAGCTCTCGCGCATGCGACAGGAGCATCGGGATGCCCTCTCGGCGCGGGTGACCGCGTCCTTGACCCGGGCGCTTTACTTCCTGGTGCCCTCGGCCGTCGTCTACGTCGCCCTCGGCGACGTCGTCGTGGCGGCCCTGTTCCAGACCGGGCGCTTCGGGGAGGCCACCACGCTCATCACCTGGGGCGTTCTGGGTGCGTACTCCCTCGGTTTGCCGGCGTCGGCCAGCTCCCGGGTCCTCTCGTCCACCTTCTACGCCCTCCGGGACACCCGAACGCCTGCGAAGATGGCCTACATCCGGGTGGCGGTGGCGGTGGTGGTCGGCGTCGCCCTGATGTTCCCCGCCGACAGGCTGGGCTTCTCCACGCTGCGACTCGGCGCCGCGGGACTGGCTGCGGGATCCACCATGGGGGCCTGGATCGAGCTGGTACTCCTGCGGCGCGCCCTCAAGAGAGAGATCGGCGCCCACGGGCCCGCCCTCGGGACGCTGCTCCGGCTTACGGCGGCGGCGCTCCTCGCCGCCCTCGTCGGTGTCCTCATCCAGGTCTCGTTTCCCACGGCACACCCCATCCTGGCGGCTCTGGAAACGCTGATCCCGGCGGGGGTAGTGTATCTCGCCCTGACGTCGTGGATGGGTCTCGGGATCCCGCTGCGGCGACGCGGTGCCTGAGGGCTCCGCCACCTGAGGAGCGCTCCCGGGCTTCCGGAGTGCCCTCCCGCGTCCGCTCTTTTCCGAACGAAGCACGTGCCCGTAGACCGAGACCGGCTCAAGACGCTCCCACGACGCCCGGGGGTCTATCTCTTCCGCGACGAGCGGAAGCACGTGCTCTATGTGGGCAAGGCCAAGTCCCTTCGACCGCGGGTCCGGAGCTACTTCCAGCGGGAGGCCGATCTTTCGGCGAAGAACCGGGAGCTGGTGAAGCTCATCGACAGTGTCGAGACCATCGTCGTGGGGAGCGACAGCGAAGCGCTGATCCTCGAGGCGAACCTCATCAAGGAGCATCGGCCCCGCTTCAACATCCTC
>CALJKZ010000395.1 GCA_937983085.1 uncultured Gemmatimonadales bacterium | reverse complement strand
CCACGACTCCGGCGGGTGGATTCAGGGAGATCACCGCGGTGATGAAGGCGAAGAGCGCCACCCAGCCGCGGGTCCAAAACATCTCCGACGCTTCGCTCCGGTCGGGCCGGACGATGCTGACGATGTCCCGCTCTGTCGTCGACGCCATCACCAGGAGCACCGAGTCCAGCGACGACATGGCCGCCGCGACCATCGCCACCAGCAGGAAGGCGCCGGTGCCCGGACCGAAGACCTCGGGCTCTGTGAGGAGCGTCGGCACCACGAGGTCGGTGTCCTCGATACCGGTGGGGAGGATCCGGCGGGCGTAGATGCCCACCGGGATGAGGAGGGTGAAGACGGCGCCGAAGGTCACCGATGAGACGATCATTCCGGTTCGCGTGGCGTTCTCTCCCTCGAGGGCGAAGAAGCGCGAGAGCTGGCGGGGCTCCACCGCGAATTTCACCAACCCGGCGAACATGGTTCCCATGAGCACCGGGATGGCGACGCCGCCGCCCCAGGTGAAGAGTGCTTCGCCACCGGGTTGCTGGCGCACCTCCGTGATGGCGCCGAGACCGCCGGCGGCGCTCACGGTTCCGACGAAGAGGAGGAGGGCGGCGATGATCATGACCACGCCCTGCACCGAATCGGTCTTCACCACGCTGATGAAGCCCCCGATCATCGTGTACGTCATGACGATGAAGAAGACGATGATGATGGAGACCTCGTACTGGATCTCCAGAAAGGTCTCCAGGAGGTTGCCGATGCCCTTGAAGACTGCCGTCATGTAGAAGAAGGACGCCGCGATGACGATGAGCGCAGCCATGACGCGCGCCGGGGTGCTGCGGAAACGGAATCCGATGAAGTCCGGCAGCGTGAGGGAGTCCATCTCCTTGGTGAAGCTGCGCAGACGCGGCGCGACGACGATCCACGCGAAGAGGGAGAAGGCGACGGCGGTGGGAATGAAGAGGAGCCAGGGCAGGCCCCAGTCGTAGGTGCGGCCGGAAAAGCCGACGAAGGAGTTGGTGCTGGCGTATGTGGCGAAGAAGGACAGGCCGATGACCCAGCCACCCATGTTCCGGCCGCCTACGTAGTAGTCGGCCAGGTCCTTCGTGCTGCGATTCCCCGTCCAGGCATGATGGGCGAGCATGACGCTGTACAACGCCAGGAGCGAGTGCACCATCCAGTACTCGCGCAGGTTGTTCAAGACAGCGTCGATCATGAGGTCTCGTCGGATTCGAACAGGTCACGCACGGCGGGCTTCGTCACCTTCCCCATGGCGTTGCGGGGAAGATCGGCCACCACGAGGAAGTCCTTGGGGACTTTGTAGGGCGCCAGGCGGGTCTTGGCAAACCCGCGGAGGGCCTCGACGTCGAACGGCGTTCCCGGAGGGACGACGACGGCGGCGCAGACCCGGTCTCCCCAGCGCGGATCGGGCACACCCACGACGGCGCAGTCGCGCACCCCCGTGTACGAGCGCAGCACGTCTTCGATCTCCAGGGCCGACACCTTCTCGCCGCCCGTCTTCAGGATGTCGACACTGGCCCGACCGAGTATGCGGTAGGCGCCGTCTTCGACCACGGCGCGATCGCCGGTGCGGAACCAGCCGTCGTCGGTGAAGGCCTCGGCGGTTTCGTCCGGCCGCCGCCAGTAGTGCGCGAAGACCGCCGGTCCGCGCACCTGGATCTCGCCGGGCGTCCCCTCTTCGACGACGACGCCGTCGTCCACCAGACGGACGTCCATGCCCGGCAGGGGCCTCCCCACGAAGCCCGGGCGCCTCCCGCCTTCCAGGGGGTTGGACAGCCCCATACCGATCTCGGTCATGCCGTAGCGCTCGAGGAGGCGGTGGCCGCTGATGGTCTCCCACCGCTCGAGGGTGGGAACGGGAAGAGCCGCGGAGCCCGACACCATGAGGCGGCACGACCGCGCTCCCGCCGACCACGCCCGCCGTGTCGAGGGCGTTGCTTCGTCCCAGCTCTCGATGAGGCGCTGGTAGACGGTGGGGACCGCCATGTAGAGCGTGACGTTGCCCCGAGCCAACCGCTCCCAGACGTCCACGGCCGTGAAGCGGGGAAGGACCTCACACGTCGCGCCGTTCCAGAGGGCGGACAGGAGGATGTTCACGATACCGTGGACGTGGTGGAGGGGGAGGTGGAGGAGGATGTGATCCTCTGCGGTCCACCCCCAGGCCGCGGTGAGCGCCGCGACCTGGGCCCGAAGGTTGGCGTGCCTCGAGACCACACCCTTCGGCCGCCCCGTCCTGCCCGGCGTATAGAGCGTGAGGGCGGGCCGGGCTTCGTCGACGTCGGGCAGGAGGGCCGACGGCCCCGGCCGTAGGAGCGCGGGTGACTGGAGCACGGGGATGCGGCGCTCACCTGCGACGTCGGCCACTCGGTCGAGGAGGGTCGGGTGGACGACCACGGCTTCCGGCTCGGCATCGTCGAGCACGTAGGCGAGTTCGGCGGGTGGGTGGGACGTGGCGAGGGGCACGCCATGGCCTCCGGCTCTCCACACCGCCCACTGCGTCGCCACGTAGTGCCAGCCGGGGGGCACGAGGTAGCAGACGCGAGCCGACTGGAGGTCGTCCGGACCCGCCAGGAGCCGCGTCGCGTCCACGCCGGAGGTGTCCAGCAGGTCCTCGTAGGTGAAGACCCCCTCGGGCGCGATAATTGCAAGGCCATCGGCGCGCCCTTCGGCGCGGGCCAGGAGTTCCAGACTCAACGGACCTCGTGATCGGTAGGAATGTCCGGGGCGCGGTAACAAAGGCCGGACGAGGGCCCCTGGCAAGACACCTCGGGCCTTGTCCGGACACGTCCTGCCGGCTTACGGTCCTCCGCCCTCCCAGGGGAAGCCGAAGCTCCACCACCGACCGGGTACAGGATGAAACAACCACACTTCGAGCACGTGAAGGAGCACCTGGAGAGGGTTCGTGATGGCTACTCCTTCATCCCCGATCCGGAATCCATCTACCTGGGCAGGCAGGAGGACGACCATTTCTGGGAGTTGGTGGGCCTGCGCCTCCAGGGGTGCCCCGTCATCGTTCTCGCCGCGCTTCGCTTCAAGCGGGAGCAACGGGTGGGTGTGCCGGACGCCAGACAGTCCCTGGCGAGCTACCTGAGCGTGAATCCCGACATGGAGTCGCCCGAGAAGCAGCGTCTCACGGCTCTCCTCCCCAACAAGGATCAGGAGATCCCGGCCTTCCTCGCGGGGCTCCGCGCCGGGCGATCGTTCGCGCCGGTGAGCATCGACCGACTTCGCGTAGAAGTGGCCTTCGACTTCAGGGCCGACAACCCCTCGGCGGTCCGCGACAAGAAGGAGGCGGCATCGCCCCTCCGGAGCCACTACTACCGGACGGTCACCGGCCACGTCTTCCGTGGCGAGTCCCACGAGGTCACCACCTTCGGTGGCCCCACCCCCCGATTCCTCGCCGTGCGGTCCCCGGAGCAGCTCCTGCCCCAGGGGGTCATCGCACTCCCCACCGTCTTCGTCGCCCACAAGTTCATCGGGCTTCAGGTCGACGTTACCGAGGAATCGGCGCGGCTGGCCGTCCGAAACTGGATCCCCTTCCTGTCGGGCGCCGCCTCGCGAGAGGGTTTGATCCCGGTACGCTGAACGCGACGGATCACGCCGGATGAAGCCGGCCCAGGCCCTCGCCGAGGCCCGGCAGGGAGCGGAAGGGGTGGCCGTCATCCTCTCCGCCAATCCCATCCACGACACCGGGGGTGGCCAGCGGAGCGCCCAACTCGCTCTGGAGTTGTTAGACCGGGGGTGGGCCGTGGTCTTCGTCAGTCACGGCGTCGTCACCGAGACCGTAGACCTCCGCCTGCGGTTCGATCAACCGCGGTTGATCCAGTGGACGCTGCGAGCCGCGGTGGAGGACGAGTCCCGTCGTGCCCTGGTGGATGCCCTGGCCGAGGGTGGGGGCGTCGTGGTGACGCAGGTGCCCGTGCCCGAGTGGATGACGCTTCTCCGGGAAGCCTCCGAAGGGGGTGTGCCCACCGTCTACGACTGCATCGACCGCTGGGAGTCGGAGCTGGGGCGCGGATGGTACGACCGCGACGTCGAGGCCGAGGTGGCCCGGGCCAGCGGATCGCTGGTGGCGTCAGCACCGGTCCTGGTCGACCACGTGGAAGAGCTGACCGGTCGGCGGGTGGAGCTTGTTCCCAACGCCTTCAACAGCCGGATCTTCCGGGGCCAGCGGCGCGAGGAGTCGCCCCGACCTTCCGCCTTCCCGGAGGAGGGAAGGGTGGCTCTGTACGTCGGCGCCCTCTGGGGCGGATGGATGGACTGGGCCCTGGTGAAGAGCGCGGCGACGGCCCACCCGGGCACCACGTTCGTCTTCGTGGGCGACCATCGCGGAGAAGGGCGTGGTCTGCCGCCCAACTGTGTGTTCACGGGCCTTTTGCCCCAGACCGACTTGCCCGACGTCCTCACCCATGCCGACGTGGCCTTCCTCCCGTGGAGCATCGACGGCATCACCGAGGCCACGAGTCCCCTGAAGGTCTACGAGTTCGTGGCCATGGGGCTGCCGGTTGTGGCGCCGGAGATCGAACCGCTCCGCGGGATCCCGGGCGTCCGCACCGAGCGGGAGACGGCGGGGTTCGTCGGCGCTCTCGGGGAGGTGGAGCGTGACGGGCTCGACGCGACGGAGCGGCGCGCCATGGAGGCCTTCGCCCGAGAGAACTCCTGGACCCGTCGGGTGGACGACCTCCTGCGCATCGCGGTGTCGCAATCGTCGGCGCGGGCTGCGTGGGATACGCGGGCTGCGCGGGATACGCGGGCGTCGCGGAAGCCCGCGGAGCGTCGACGGGCGTGCATCTCGGTGGTGGTGCCGGCGTACAACCACGAGCGCTTCATCGGTCGGGCCCTCGATAGCGTAGCCGGACAGACGCTGCCTCCGGGCGGCATCGTCGTCGTGGACGACGGCTCAGACGACGGGACGGCGGACCGGGTGGAGGAGCATTCGGCTCCGGCGCTCCACCTCGTCCGGCAGGAGAACCGGGGCGCTCACAATGCCCTCAAC
>CALJKZ010000394.1 GCA_937983085.1 uncultured Gemmatimonadales bacterium | reverse complement strand
CACGAGGTGGGGGGTCCGCAACCGCGGCGGGGGTGGGCCGGTTGCCCCGGGGGGAGGGGGGGGGGGGCCCGCCCGCTGGCCGGGGGGCTGGGCCCGGGCAGGCGGCTCGGAGAGGTGAATCCGGCGGGTCAGCCCCCCCGGCGGATGTCCTCCAGCATGCGCAGTGCGCTCGAGCGCCACCCGTCTTCCACACCGTAGTGCTCGAGGAAGCGGGTCAGATACCCGTGGGCCGGTTCGGAGTCGCCGCGTTCGTAGGCTGCAGCACCGGCGTGGTACAGCGCCATGTAGTGATTGGGCCAGAACTCCACCACCAGCTCCATGAGGGGACCGGCCGCAAGCTCGTCCCCTGCGTCGGCCGCGGGATGTCCCGCGTTGAAGACCACCCCTGCCGCCCGGTACCGCTGGGCATGGGGTAGCCGCTCGATGGAGGCGCGGGCGAGATCGATCTTGCCGGCCAGTGCGTAGCAGGCGGCCTCGTACATGTGTCCCTCGTCGGTCTTCGGCGCGGGCTGCCATCGCATCCGGGTCACCACGTCCACCGGGTTGCAGAAGCCACGGTTCTGCTGGAACCAGGCGCTGCCCGTCACGGGACCAGGGTCGGCCGTCACGGGGACATCAGGCACGACGGGGGTCACGAGCACGTGGCCCGGGTCGTCGATGTACTCCCCATCGGCTTCGAGAAAGTGGATCGCCAGCCAGCCGGTGGTGGCGAAGATCGCCAGGACGGCGATGAGCAGGGTTTCGGCCCGGACACGCATTTTCTATCTCCCGTCGGTAATCCTGTCGCGGTTCGTCACCCCCGTTTGACGAAGCTGGACGCTGTCACTGCACACGTGGCTGGATAAAGGGCAAGCAACGTGCCAGCTTCGCTCTCTCGTTTCCGCCCTGGACGGGCCCGGCACAACCTTGACGAACGCCATGACCCTCACCTCGAAGCAACGAGCCCACCTGCGGGCGCTGGCCCACCACCTCAAGCCGCTGGTGCTGGTGGGAAGTGAAGGCGTTACCGAGTCGTTGCTGGACTCCGTCCGCGAGGCCTTCAATACCCGGGAGCTCCTCAAGGTGAAGCTGCAGGAATCGGCCCCCGTCGATGTGCGGGAGGCCGCCCAGGTCATCGGTGAAGCGCTCACCGACGTCCACCCCGTGCAGACCATCGGCCGGACCATCGTTCTGTATCGTCCCGACCCCGACGACCCCGAGATCGAGCTCCCCCGCTCGAGGCGCTGACATGTCCCGGGCCTTCGTCAAAGAGGACGATCACGAACGGGAGCCCGAGTACCGCCTTCCCGACCCCGACTCGCCCTACTACGCCGAAGCCGCCGCGTGGGCCCTCATCCAGGGGGCCGACGAAGGTGACTCGCGCAGCGCCGAACTGGCTACGGGCTACCGTTGGGGCGATCCGGCACTGAAGGGCCAGGTCGAGGACATCCTCCGCCGCGCCGAGACGGAGGGAGAAGACCGCGTGGCCCAGCTGGCCCGTCGCTTCCTCCGGGCCGCCCGCTGACCCCCTCCGGGAAGGCAGCAGAACCCGCAGCGGAGGAGGTACCCTGGGCAGCGCTTTCTAGCCCTCGACCACCGCCTCGGCCTCCATCTCGACGAGGTACCCCTCGCCGATGAGGCCCGCCTGGACCAGGGTGTTGGCAGGCTGAAGGTGCCCGAGCCTCGCCCCGTGCGCACGGGACACGGCCTCCGCCACGTCCGGGTTCGCCACGTAGATCCGGGTCCGAACGATGTCGTCGAGGGAACCGCCCAACGACTGGATGGCGCCTTCGATCTTGTCCAGGCAGAAGTGGGCCTGCGACGTCGGGCTGTCTCCCCCCACCAGCCGATCGCCGTGGGTCGCCGTCGTGCCCGACACGAAGATCCGGTCCCCGCGGCGGACGGCCCTGGCGAAGCCGGCCAGGTCCTCCCACACCGTCCCGCTCAGGGCTCGGCGCCGGTCCCGGCCCGGGCCCTCGTGGACGGGGTACGGCGAGGGCATCGCCTCGAAGTGATGACTCAGGTCGCCCGCCGCCGTGAGGTACGGCGGCCGTCGGTATTCGTCGCCGCAATCCCCGGGGATGGGTTCGAGGCCCGCCACGGCGTCGGCGATCTCCGCCCGACTCGCCTCGTCGAGCCGGACGTCGAAGAGGCCCAGCGTATCGTCGATGTGGTCGCTTCGGCCGAGACGAGCGCCGACGATGACGGCGCCCACTCCGGGGGAGTCAAGGATGTAGCGGGTGGCCACGTTCGCCATGGAGACGTCCAGGCGCCGCGCCACCTTCGCTACCGCCTCCAACACGCGTTGGAAGGGAGACCACCCCCCCGCCGCGTCGATGAAGCGCTTGTACTTCATCTGGGACCACGTGGCGAGGTCACCGTCGGACGGCTCCGCAACGCCGAGCCATCGCTCGGTCAGGAATCCTCCCGCCAGGGTCCCGAACGCCAGGATCTTCACGTCGCGCTCCTGGCAGAGCTCCGCCATGGGCCCTGAGGCCCGTTGGTCCAGGAGGGAGTAACAGACCTGGTTCGACGCGATGGAGAGGCCGCTGTCGAGGAGCATCCGCAGATGGGCGGTGTCGCTGTTGGTCACGCCCACGGCGCGGATGGCGCCCTCCGCCCGCATCTCCTCGAGATGGTACATCGCGTCCAGCCAACCCGGGTGGACGTACGACCACGCGTGGAATTGCAGGAGGTCGAGGGCGTCGACGCGCATGCGTGTTCGGGCCCGATCCACGGCGGCCCGAACGTCGTCGGCGGTTTGCGGCCCAGGATCGGGTACCCACTTGGTGAGAAGCTCCGCGGCCCCCGGATGCCGCTGTGCGTACCGGCCGGCGATGAGCTCCGACGAGCCGTAGTGGTCGGCCATGTCGAAGGTCGTGAGCCCGGCTTCCACGTACCGGCTCATGGCGTCGGCCCCCTCGTCGGGATCGACCGTGTCTCCGTCCCGCTCCATGTCGGCGATCTGCCAGAGGCCCGTGAGGACCCGCGCGATCTCCAGTCCCGGGACGAGTTCGATTCTCTCCACGGGGCTCATTCCGGGGGGAGCTCGCCGAAGAGGGCCTCGGTGTCGACACCAGACCGCCTCAACTGGCCGAGCTCCCGCAGGTAGATGACCGTGGCGAGGGTCATGACGCCGATCCACAGCGGCGTCGAGTGGAAGTACCACGCACCGACGTCCGCGGTGAGATCCTTCCACACGTGGATGCCCAGGAAGAGCCCCAGGAGGACCACGCCGGCAGCCGCCAACGGCACCTGGAGGGCCCGATTCGAAAGGACCTTCATGTCCCGGGCGATCTCGGGGTTCCGGGCCGGGAGCGTGATCACCGTCAGGCACATGAGCCCGAAGTTCACCAGCATCGACGTCACCAGGATGTCCACACCCAGGAAGAAATCCCCGGCGAAGTGGCTTCCCAGGATGGACGCCGTGGCCATGAGCCCGCTCAGGATCAGCGCCACGTGGGGCGTGTGCCAGCGCTCGCTGACCGCGGCCACGCCCTTGGGGAAGACACCGTCTTCGGCCCAGGCGAACATGAGCCGTGAGACGGCGAGAAGCATGGCGGGGAGATCGTTGATGAGTGCGATGGCGGCTCCGGCGACGATGAGCACCGTCCACTGCGGCTCGAGGACGTATCCGAGCAGGCCCGGCGCCGTGAGATCCTGGGTCTGGGCGCGCTCCGCGACGAACGCCCACGGCACCGTGTTGTAGACGGCGGCCGTGAAGAGCATGTAGAAGGCGCCCACCGTGAGGACCGCGATCCCGATGGCCATGGGCAGCGTCCGGCCGGGGTCCTTGGCCTCACCTCCGGCCTGGGCGATGGAGTCGAAGCCGATGAAGCTCGAGAAGAGAATCGCCGACGCGGCGAGGAAGCGACTCCAGCTGAACTCGGCTTCCACCACGGGCACCACCGCGCCCTCCCGAGCCGCCAGTCCGGCCGCGAAATCGGCCTGATCGAAGAGGAAGCCGGTGACGATGACGACGCCGCCCAACACGAACATGAGAAACATGAGCGGCACCAGGATGCGCTCGACGCTCTTCACCCCTCGCATGTTCAGAAACACCGATCCCCAGAGGAAGGCGAGCGCGAGTCCCACTCGGACGGGGCCGGTGTCCAGCGCCGTGGCCAGGCCGTCCCACCCCACCGCGGCGACCACGTCACGGATGAAGGGGATCATCACGTACGACACCACGCCGATGGCCACCGAGAGGCCGAACCACTGGGAGAAGCTCGCCACGAACCCCAGGTAGGGGCTCAACCCGCGGCTGGCGAAGACGTAGCTCCCACCCGCCCGGGGCATGGCCGAGGCGAGGGACGCATAGGCCAAGGCCGCCAGGAGGGCCGGCACCGCGGCGAAGACGTAGGCCGGCAGCACGTAGGGCCCGATCCCCGGCACGTTCCGCTGGATCATGAACGGAATGATGTTGATGGCCGCCCCGAGCATGGAGCAGATGCCCGTCGCGGCCAGGCCCATCAGGCCAAGGCGGCGCTCGAGTCCGGTGCCTCGTTGGTTCATGGTCTACGGTCCTGTCCAGAAAAATGGGAGCGGCACCCGCAAGACTAGCGGTCCGACGCCCCGATGGTCAGGGCCAAACGAGGAAGCACCGCCAACGCCATCACGGCCGCCGTGAGGGTGCCGACGATGACCGCCAAGCCGAACCGCTGAGTGGGGGGAAACGAAGACAGGGCGAAGATACCGAATCCGGCGCACACGATGGTGGTGGCCCCCAGGACCGGGGGCCCGATCTGACCCACCGCCGAAGCCCACGCGTCGTCGTCGCCGGCCATCCTCAGGCGTCGCTGACGGACGGTGAGATGGATCATGGCGTCGGCGCCGATGGCGAGGGCGATGTTGGCCGAGGGCGACGTGATGAGGTCGAGCGCCACGCCCACGTGGCCGAAGAGGCCCAGGGTCACCGCGGGGATGGCGGCCAGGCAGACCCACATGGATGCCGTCGCCCGCACCGACCGCGACACGACGGCGGCCACTCCCAGGAAGAGGAGGAGGAGTCCGCCGATGCCGACTCTCAAGCTCGAGGCGATGAGCCGCCCGAGCTGGGCCTGGAGGTCGTAGAGGCCGGCCACGACTTCGGGCTCCAGCCCCGCCCCCTCCACCAGACCCCGAAGGCGGTCCATGACCGCCTGGCGTGGTTCGTCGTTGGTCTCGCGCATCCGCAACGAGAAACGGGCCACGCTGCGGTCCGGAGGGACGTACCCCAGGGCCACCCCTCCAAGCGACTCCCCCGAGGCCAGGTTCAACAGCGTCGGAACAGGGAGGAAGCCCGCCAGGGGGATGGAGCGCGCGTGCTCGATGAGTACCGCCGGCGAGAGCACCACGCCTACCGCCGGATCCGACTCGAGGGCCCCCTGCAGCACGTCCAGGCGGGGAAACACCCCCGGATCGTCGACGCGCACTCCCTCCGGGTCCGCCACCACCAGGTCCAGGGTGCTGCTTCCCCCGTCTGCATCGACGAGAGAGAGACCCTCCCGGAGGTCCGAGCCCTCCTGGAAGTAGGTAAGGAGCCCCGGGTCGGTATCGACACGTACGATGCCGAGCCCCGCCGCGACGACGACGAGGGCCGCCGCCGGGAGGACCCAGCGCCCCGGGGACCCGCGTCCCTCCTGGCTCCCTCCGCCCGCCCCGCTCCGATGGCTCCCGCGGTCCTGTTCGCCCCCGTGGCCGCCCTCATCACCGCTCGCGCCTTCACCCCCTCCGCCGCCGTAGCCAGGCCGCGAGGCCCCGCCCGCCGAAGTCGGATCGGGAGTGCGCGCCCACCCACCCAGGAAGGCCGGATAGACCAAGTAGGCGATGACGAGGGCCGCCGCGGCCCCCACCACTCCGGCGATCCCCAACTCCCGGAGCGGTCGCGCCGACGCCACCAGGAGGCTGGCGAAGCCGAGGAGGGTCGTCGCCATGCTCCAGAACGACCCCTCGAGCGTGGCGCCGACGGTGGCGCGGACCCGCGCAGACCGATCCTCGACCTCGACGGACCCCGGGCGGCCCGGCAGGCGCTGCCAGTTCCCCGTGAGGAAGACCACGTGGGACAGCGTCAGGACGAAGACGATGGTCACCAGGTTCGCGGTGAGCAGCCCGATTCCGATGTCCAGAGCCTGGACGAGGAGGAGCGTCACCCCCACCGA
This sequence comes from uncultured Gemmatimonadales bacterium, assembly GCA_937983085.1. GTDB lineage: Bacteria > Gemmatimonadota > Gemmatimonadetes > Longimicrobiales > Gaopeijiaceae > UBA2589. The sequence goes on along the minus strand of CALJKZ010000394.1, from coordinate 8,410 downwards.
GATGAAGCACGTGGCCAGCGTCCCCACGACCACGGCCGCGTCCCGGTAGATGAACGTCATGAGGAGGGCGAAGACCGCGACCGCGGCCGCGCTGAACACCACCAGGTCGCGAAAGAGGCTCCGTCGGATGAGCTCGACGATTACGGGAACGCCGGATACGACGATGTCCAGAGACCCGTCGTCGAAGTCGTCGACGACACGCTCCAGCCTCGGGAGGAGGACATCGGGAGGCGTGGCGTCGACCTGTAGAATGATGTTCGTCGACGCCGGGTCGGGGTTCAGGAGCACGCGGCGGAAGAGCGGAGTCGACGGGTCGTCGGTGGTGATGCTGAAACCGCTCTCCACCCCGGGCGTGGCAAGGAGCGCCTCGGTGAGCGCCGATACCCCGGCGCGGTAGGTCGAGTCCGACACGGCGTCCGGCACCACGTCCCGCTCATCGGCCCCATCCTCCCCGCCAACGGCGACCCGCAGGATGACCTGGTCCGACGAAGGGAAGCGCCGGGCCACCTCCCGCGAGGCCTCCATCTGCGGATCGTCCTCGGCGAAGAAGAAGTCGCCTTCGACCTTGGGCGTGAGGTCCACCACGCCCACCACCGCCGCCACCACGACGAGAGCGAGGGCGACACCGGCAAACGGCGCCGCCCTCGCGGTCCACATCGTCACCATGAGCGGTACCGGGCGTGTCCGGCCCCCGAGAGATCGGTGACGCGCTGCCGGCGGCGGATCAGCGTATGCCCGCCAACACCTGGTCGTACGTCCCCGCCGCGATGGCCACCGCGAGCTCCTCCATGAGGGCTCCCTCGATGCCCGCCATCTGGTTGGCGATCACGGAGGGATCGAAGAACGGTTCGTGGCCTCGCGGCAGATCCAACGCCGAGGGGTCCCCGTCGAACTCGCCGCGCTGGAAGGGTCCGCTCTGGCGCGCCGACGCGGTGAACCGGCCCGCCTCGCGTCCACTGGGGTCCACGAGCGTGACGTCGGCCTCGAGGTAGTAGCTCAAGGTGCCGTCGAGGGTGGTGTACGTCACGGTGTCGGCGACCGAGCGACGAGCCACACCCTCACGTACCGTGCGCGTCACCACCGCCTGATGATCGTCCTGCTCCACATCCTCCTCCACGACCTCGATGCCCGTCAGCTGGATGATGACACCCAGGTCGGCGCCCACGAGGTCGAGGGCCCGGCCAACGAGCAGGGGTGACTGGGTGGCCTGCCCGCGGAGCAGACCTCTGAGTTCGCGTCGGAGGATGAGCGGGTCGGCGACGTCCACGAAGAGCGGGGGTCGGGTCCAGTGGTCCACCGACAGATCCTCGTCCAGGGCCACCTCGAACTCACCGCCCAGCCATTCGCGCACGCCGGGATCCGCCGTGACGGGAACGATGGCGAGGACGATGGTGCCCAGCTCCAAGGCCTCTTCCTGTACCTCCCGGACCGCCAGGACGGTGCCCCGTGCCGGCGACGACCGCACCTGTTCCGCTTCCTCGGCGAGCTCGAAGGCCAGCCTCGGACGCCCATCGTCCAGCTCCACCCGGGCCCAGTCCAGCAGCAGACGCGTCTCGGCGTCCGCCGAAGCTTCGACCTGGTTCCGCGACGGCAGGTAGTCCCCTCGCGCGCCCCGGTAGAACGCCCGAGCTTCCTCCCAACGACCCTGTTCGGCGGCTTCGTCGCCCCGGGCCATCTGCCACTGGATGGCCGTGTCGAAGATGGCCCTGCGGATGGTGGAATAGTCCGCCGGGACGTCGATGCGCAGACCCACCTGCCTCACCCGCTGCAGCATGGCGTCGAGTCGGCCGTACTCGGCAGCGGCTGCCACGGGGTCACCCCGGCGCTCCAGCCGGTCGGCCTCGTCCATCCCGATGGCCACCGCCGAATCCCCGGCGGCGAGCAGTCGATCCTGGGCCTCGAGGAGCTCCCGGTCGCGCTCGACGGCGTCGGCGTAGGAGTACACGGCCTGGATGTATCGGCCCTGGGATTGAAGGGCGATGCCGTCGTTGAGGCGATCGGTGGCCGACGTACAAGCCGACGCCACGAAGAGTGCGATGAGGAGCGTCGCGCGAGAACGAACGGAGGCCATCAGAGGTCCCTCGTCTTGGATCAGGTGGACGCTCAGCAAGATAGTCCTGTGGAATCGCGGAGTCAGGACTCTTGTTCGCCGACCTTGTTCACCGTGGTGCGCTCCCGCAGCTTGCCCACCCCCTCGGGGTCCCGGAGCGAACGGGCCTCGGAGACGCGACGCGCACGGAGGAGTTCGTGAGACACCCGACGTCCCTGGTCGCCGCCTTCGGGGCGGCCTTGCTCGGCCCATTGCTTGTGGGCACGCCGACACCCGTCGATGCCCAGGACCGATTCGCCTCGTACCCGGCGACGCGGATGGGCGGCAACTACATGCACAACTTCTACCTCCCCCCTGCCGTCAACTCCACGCCGTGGTACCCGGCCTGGGCCCCCGACGGCGAGAGCCTCGCCGTCTCCATGCACGGCTCCATCTGGAGCGTCGACGTAGACAGCGGACGCGCCATCGAGCTCGTCACCGGTCCGAAGTACTACTCGTCGCCCGACTACTCCCCCGACGGGCGGTGGATGATCTACACCGCCGACGATCACGGCCGGTCCATCCAGTTGGAGCTCCTCGACCTCGAGACCGGCGAGACCTCGCCCCTCACCGCAGACCAGGAGGTGTACGCCGAGCCTTCCTTCAGCCCCGACGGCACCAGGGTCGCGTACGTCTCCACCGAACCGTCCGGGTACTTCAACGTCTACATCCGGCCCTTCGCCGACGGCGCCTGGGCGGGCGACCCGGTGCCGGTGACGTACGACAACAGCTATGGCGCGGACCGCCTGTACTTCGGCTCCGAGGACATCCACATCAGTCCGGCCTGGTTTCCCAGCGGCGAGGAGCTGCTGCTCGTGTCGAATCGGGACGTGGCCTTGGGAAGCGGGAACGTCTTCCGGGTCCCTGCCCGGGCGCGGGGATTCGATGAGCGGGTAGCTGTCCTGGAGGAGCAGACCCTGTACCGGTCCCGGCCCGACGTCTCCATCGACGGGAGGCGCTTCATTTTCTCGTCGACCCGAGGCGCCGCCGACCAGTACAACAACCTCTATGTGCAGCCCACCGTCGGCGGGGAGCCCTACAAGCTGACGTTCTTCGAGCACGATGCCTTCCATCCACGCTGGTCCCCCGACGGCGAGTGGATCGCGTACATCGACAACCGCGACGGTGTGCCCGCGCTCAAGCTCCTGGAGGCGTACGGTGGTCGGCTCGTGGACGTGGACATCGCGAACCGACGGTGGATCGAGGACATGGGCACGCTGCGGGTCACCACCGTGGGGCCCGAAGGCCGGCCCACCGCCAGCCGCATCCACCTCATCGGCGCCGACGGGAAGTCGTGGACGCCCCCCGACGAGTACGCCCGACTTCCCCAACGCGCCCGCGTGGGCGCCTTCCACACCGAGGGTTCCTTCGAGGTCCAGGTGCCCGCCGGACCCACTCGGATGGTCGCTGTGAAAGGCTTCGAGCACGCACCGGCGGAGCGCACCGTCGACGTGGTCGCCAACACCGTCACCAACGTGACGCTCCGCCTGGAGCCCGTCATCGACATGGAGGCGCGGGGTTGGTACAACGGATCGACCCACGTCCACGCCAACTACGGGGGGAATCTCCACAACACCCTGGAGAACCTCATGATGATGTCGGCGGCGGAAGATCAGGACATCGTCCTCGAGCAGATCGCCAACAAGGACAACCGGATCCTGGACTACCAGTACTTCGTGCCCGGAGGCCAGGCCCATCCCCTCTCCACCGATGACCTCATCCTCGTCGTGGGTCAGGAGTACCGACCCCCGTTCTACGGCCACGTCTTCATGTTCGGCATGGAGGAACACCTCATCTCGCCGTACGCGACGGGGTACGAGGGCACGGGCATCGAGAGCCTGTATCCGTCCAACACCGACATGTTCAGGAAGGCGAAGCGTCAGGGCGCCTACACCGGGTACGTGCACTCCTTCTTCAACGGCGATCCGCTGGAAGGCAACCTCGGCGGGGCGAAGGGCTTTCTCGTCGACGCGGCCCTGGGCACCACCGACGCCGTGGAGTGGTCCACGTCACAGACGGGATGGCCGCCCCTTTATGCCGCATGGAACAACGGTCTGAGACCCGCGCTGGTGGGAGGCGAAGACTCCATCAGCAATCTCCACACCACGCCCCTCGTGGGCTCGGTCCGAACCTACGTGAAGATCCCCGACGGGGATTTCACCATGCACAGCTGGTTGGACGGGATGAGGAACCAGCACGCGTTCTTCACCAACGGCCCTCTCGTCGAGTTCGAGGTCGGGGGGAGGATCCCGGGTGAAGAGGTCCGGATCACGTCCGGAGACGACGTGGTCGCCTCCCTGGAGGTGACATCCATCACGCCCTTGGAGCGTGCTGAGATCGTCTTCAACGGAGAAGTCATCGCCTCCATCCCCTTTACCGGCGATCGCACCTCCCTGTCGTTCGAGCGCTCGTTCCGACCCTCTGAGTCGGGGTGGTACCACGTGCGGGTGAACGGAGCCGAAGGGGAGAGCTTCCCCATGGACATCGCGTGGGTCCAGGCGGCGACCAACCCGGTCTGGGTCATCGTGGACGGAGCTCCGGTCCGCTCGGTGGAGTCGGCGGAGTACGCCATCGCCTGGATCGACAAGCTCGAAGCCATGGCCGAAGAGTGGGCGTACTGGCGGTCTCAAGACGAGAAGGACCACGTGTACGCGCAGTTCGAGGAGGCGAGGGCCATCTACCGAGGCTTCCGAGCCGAGGCGTCGGGCCAGGCACCGGGCGGGGTGCGCTGACGGAAGGCGGAAACGGGGCCGTTCTGCTCTTCTCCGTGGGGTCGTCACCGCCTCGGGGACGGCGTCGCCACGCCGGGCGTTAGAAGATGAAGCGGCCCACCAGGAAGTTCATCATCGACAGCACGATGCTGCCGAGGATCGCCGACCCGAAGTCCTCCACCTCGAACCCGTCCACCACCGCGGCCGCCAGCATGAGCATGAGGGCGTTGATGACGAGGAGGAAGAGGCCCAGGGTGAGGACTGTCACCGGGAGGGTCAGGAAGACCAGGATGGGGCGCACGAGCCAATTGGCCACCCCGAGTGCCACCGCACCGAAGAGGGCGGCCTTGCCGTCGTTCACCTCGATCCCCGAGACGAGCCTCCCCACCAGGAAGAGCAGGACCGAGTTGACCAGAAGGTGGATCGCGAAGTTGAACACCGGCTTGTCCTCCGTCGTCGTTGATCGGCTGGGAGCGGCCGTCGGGTCGCTCCCTCACATCATCTGACGGGATTCGAGCTGAAAACGTTTCTTCGGGGCGAAGGCCGCGAACGCGGAATCAGCCTTTGCGCCGCCCTTTGCCCTTCTTCTTCTTCCTCTTCTTCCGGCTCTTTCGGCTCCCCGGGCCCGAAGTCTTCGCGGCAGCCTCGCCGTCGTCGCCGTCGTCCGCAGCGTGCTCGTCCTCCGGCTCGTCGGGCTCCCCCTCGGCGTCGTCTTCGGCGTCCCCGAAGTCATCGTCCTGGGCGGCGGCGTGCTCGCTGCCGGCGTCCCCGGAATCGTCGTCCTCCGCCTCTTCGGGCTCGCCCTCGGCGTCGTCCCGGTCGGCCTCGGAGTCGTCGTCCTCCACCTCGTCGGCCGGGGGCTCCGGGTCCCGCAGGTCGTCGTCGGCCTCCTCCGGGGGCGAGCCATCCTCATCCTCGACGGCATCGGCCTCCGCCGCCGCTACCTCGGCATCGTCCGGATCCGACTCCTGCTCGGCCGCGTCGAGCTCGTCGTCGAGGAGATCCTCCACCCGCTCGTTGGATTGGATGGCCGCTTGCAGGCATGCGTCGGCCAGATCGTCCGAGTCGGCGATCATGTCCGGCGGTCCGTCGGCGACCCACCCGCGTACTTCGCCTGCGCGGTTGGGGTAGTTCAAGCGGTCGAGGGAATCGGCCACCGCGCCCACGAACTCCTCCAGGGGACAGATCCGCGCCATCTGATAGATCTGCGTCGCGGCGCGGGCATGCTCGTCCCGCTCGGCGGCCTTCTCCACGTAGTCGCGCAGGTGGAGCAGAGCCGTCGCTTCATGCTTCGCGGCCAGATCCAACCAGGTGAGGGTGCAGAGCGTGCGGAGTGTGTCGGGCCGCACCCGGAGGATCTTGTTCGCCACGCCCCGCGCGGCCTCGCGCTGGGCGTCCTCGAGAAAGGCGTCGATGGCGCGACCGTAGTAGCCCACCGCCTTCTCGGCCCGGCCCTCTCTCAACGCGATGTCACCCGCCCGGTTGTAGGCGCTCCCCACATATCCGGGGAGAGCCTTCTCGGCCTCGGTCTCGAGCCGCTGAAGTTGTGCGTCGACGTCCTTGGAGGAACGTCCCGTGGAACTCGAACCGAACAATCGCTGGAGGAACGACATTCGTTCGTAAGGCTCCTTACTCGACGACCTCGAAGAGCTCGATCTCGAAGATGAGCGTCGCGTTGGGACCGATGGCGGGGCCCGAACCGGAGGGACCGTACGCCAGATCCGAAGGGATTGCGATCCGCCAATGGGCGCCTTCCTGCATGAGGAGGAGCGCCTCGGTGAAGCCCGAGATGAGCCCCCCGGCGTTGAAGGTCACGGGATCGCCGTCGTAGGACGAGTCGAACTCCGTCCCGTCCACGAGCGTGCCCCGGTAGTGGAGGCGAACACGGTCCTCCGCAGTGGGCGTGGCTCCATCCCCTTCCCTGAGGACCTCGTACTGGAGTCCGCTCTCGGTGACGGCCACCTCGTCACGGGCCGCGTTCTCTGCCAGGAACTCCTCGCCCTCGGTGATGTTGGCCTGGGCGGCCGCGGCGCGGGCCTCGGCGGCGGCGGCCTGGATCTCTTCACCGAACGACTGAAGGACGGTCTGCAGCTCGTCCCTCGGCACCGCGGGGTCGTTCGACTCGAGGGCGTCGTTCACGCCGCGGAGGAAGGCCTGGCGATCGAGTCGGTCCCGGGTGTCGGCCAGCTGGCCGCCCACGTTCAGACCGATGGCGTAGCTGGCCTTCTGATCATCCGAATCCAGGGGAGCAGACTCGTATGCCGTCCCTCCCGCGTTGGAGCATGCACCCAGTACCAATACGGCGCACGCCAGCGCCGGCAGTCTACGAACGGTCATCGAATCATCCTTCGATTTTGAAGCGGATTCCAAGGCCCGAAGCTAACGGGAGTAGGCACAACGCCCAACGGTAGCGGGGTGTCGAGGAAGTACGTCCGTGGATCTGTCGGCTTCCAGGCCGAGGCCACACTTTGTCCGGTCTCAGTACCCGTCGGACCCATCCGGGAGAACGCCCCACATGAAGACCCTCGCCCGCCTCCTCTCCGCGAGCCTGCTCACCGCCACTCTGATGGTCGTCGACGGGGGCCCCGTCCTCGGTCAGACCGACTCGCAAACGATCCTGGCGCAGAAGGAGTTCGTCACACCGCCCAACGAGATCGCCGAGATGGTGCTGGCGCCCCGGTACCTCAACGTCACGCTGTCCGATATCAGCCCGGACCGCCGCCACTTCATCCACGAAATCGGCGACGGCCCCGTGACCATGGACCGGTTCTCCAAGCCCTTCGACGAGTTGGGTGGCGTCTTCATCGACTTCCAGGCGAACCGGCACCGCAACCTCACCATTCGGACCAACGTCGGCATCGACGTGATCTCGGCCGAGGACGGTTCGGTGACGTCCGTCGACGTTCCCGAAGGCGTACGGGTGTCGAACGCCAGCTGGTCCCCGGACGGCTCGCGTATCGCGTTCTACGGCCACACCGAGGAGGCCACCCACATCTACGTGGCCGACCCGGAGAGCGGGGACGTGCGCCAGATCACCCGTCGTCCCGTCCTGGCCACCATGGTCACCGGCTTCGAGTGGACGTCCGACGGAGACGAGATCGCCACCGTCCTGGTGCCCCGGGATCGTTCGCCCCGGCCGGTGGAGCCCAGGATTCCCGTGGGCCCCCAGGTCAAGCAGACCGAAGACGGCAAGAACATGCTGCGCACGTATGCCAGCCTCATGGCGACGCCGTACGACGAAGAGCTCCTCGAGTGGCACGCCACGGGTCAGCTGGCCGTCATCGACGTGGACGGGCGCGACATCGACGAGATGGGTGAGCCGAAGATGATCACCAGCTTCGACTTCTCCCCCACGGGTCGGCACGCCCGGGTGGAGACCATGCAGAAGCCGTTCAGCTACGTGGTGCCCGTGCGGAGCTTCGGTCACGTCGAAGAAGTCTGGGACCGGGACGGCACCGTCATGGTCATGTTGGAGGAGACCGAGACGCAGACGGGCATCGACGGCAATCGGCCTACGGCGCCGGGTGTCGGGGGCTCGGAAGAGGAGCCGGAGCGCCGTCAGCTCTCGTGGAGGGAGGACGGCGCGGGCCTGACCTTCCTCCAGCGCGAG
>CALJKZ010000393.1 GCA_937983085.1 uncultured Gemmatimonadales bacterium | reverse complement strand
GGAGCTGGGACGGTCTCTTCATCCAGGGCTTCCTCTACCTCCCGCCCGACTTCGATGCCCGTGGCTCCTATCCCGCTCTCGTCCAGGTCCACGGTGGCGGCACCAACTCGTACCTCCACTCGCTGAACACGACGGAGCAGTACCTGGCACAGAAGGGGTACGTCGTCCTGGCCGTGAACTACCGCGGCGGATCGGGCTTCGGCCGACCGTTCCAGGATCTCGGGGTGAACGACTGGGCCAACGGTCAGGCCCGGGACGCCGCCTCGGCCGCGGACTTCATCCGCTCCCGCTCCTGGTCCAACGGACAGGTCGGCATCTACGGATACAGCTACGGGGGTATCACCAGCATGGCGGCCATCGCACGCGTGCCCGAGGCGTTCGACGCGGCGGTGCCCATGGCCGGCATCTACGACTTCGCCGACGCCTACACCAACGCGGATCGGCTGGGAAAGATCTTCATCAAGACCGGCCACGGGGGCTCGCCGGACGAGCGGCCGGAGATCTACGCGGTGAGCAACACCCTGGCGCGGGTGGCGAACATCGAGACCCCGGTCCTCACCATGCACGGCGAGGAAGACGTGCGGGCCCCCTTTCGCCAGTTCGAGCTCGCCGTCGACATTCTCGAGCGCGAGGGCAAGGTCCACGAGGCCCACTCCTACCCGGGCGAGCCCCATGGCTTCAGGAATCCCGAGAACCGCATCGACATGTACGAGCGCTTGGAGGCCTGGTTCGATCGGTGGCTCCGCCCTGCCTTCGACTGACCCACTCCGGAGCGTACCGTGGGCGCCGTCATCGCTCTACTCGTCGTCATCTTCGGTCTCCTCTGGGGCTCGGCGGTCCTCATCTCGTACCTGCAGAGCGATCCCTGGAAGAAGTCGGTCTCCGCCGGCGACGACGAGGCCATGCGTCGGCTTCACGACGAGGTCGAGGAGCTGCGACGGCGACTGGCCGACGTGGAGGACAAGGTGAGCTTCGACCGCCAGCTCGCCCCGCCACCGTCAGGGGACGACGCGAACAGGTACGACGCCGAGGACATGGACGACGTCGAGGACGAATGAAGGAAGCGGACCCGGCCGAACGACCGGGTCCGCCCGTCCTACGAAGCGTCTGCGACCCTACTCGAAGATGGCCGCGAAGTGGGCCATGCAGGCACCCCACCCCTCTTCGTGCCCTTGCCGGGCCTCTTCTGCGGGGAAGCCGTCGTGGACCAGCGTCACCTCGGTGCCCCCATAGACTTCGGCGAACTCCACGGTGACGAGGGTGGCGCCCATGGCGTGGTCGTCCTCCTCCCAATCCCACGTGTAGACGAGCCGCCGGGGAGCATCGATCTCCTTGTACCTGCCGAACGCGTTGTGCGCCTTGCCGTCCACCTCCATGCGGATGGCAAAGGATCCGCCCACTCTGAAATCGCTCTCCACTCCCTTGCATCCGCCGGGAGCCGGACAGGACCACTGCGTCATCTCCTCCGGCCGTGTCCATGCGTTCCAGACCCGCTGGCGATCCGCCGCGATGGTTCGGCTCAGTCGTACGGCTCCTACGGTCTCCACGCTCATTCGTCCTCTCCTTCCTCGTGATGCAGCTCCTCGTCTCCACCGCCGTCGCCCGCGGGCCGGCGATCTCGTTCAGGCGCCTCCAAGTAGGCCGCCAGTGAGTGCAGCTGCTGTATCCAGAACCGCTCGTGCTTCTCGATCCATTCCCTCGCCCCGTCCAGGGACTCGGGGTCGTACGAGCACCGTTGCACCCGCCCCTCCTTCTCCCGCCGGACCAGCCCGGCCTCGTCCAGCACCTTGAGGTGCTTCGAAACCGCCATCAGTGAGACGTCGAAGGGCTCGGCCAAATCCGACACCGACGCGTCACCGTCCCGCGCCAAACGGGTCAGGATGGCGCGACGGATGGGGTGCGCCAGGGCGGCGAACGTCCGGTCCAGGTGGTCGTCGACGAGTGCGATCATGGTGTGCAGATAGTAAACTATTTGGTTTAGTTTTAGTGCATGGAGAGGTAGGGCGCAAGAGGAAGGGTGATGCCGATGGGGCTGGGTCGTCAGCCGTCGACCCACGACCTCCATTCGTCCTCGGCGAGACCGACGGTCAGATGCTTGCCGGCCCGCACCAGCGGTTGGTGCAGGATCAGCGGCTCCTCCGACGCGATCTCCAGCCACCGGTCGTCGCCGTAGTACGCGGTGTGAAGCCCCAGGGCCTTGAATCGCTTGGACTCACGGTCGATGAGGCGCTCCTCCCCGAACTTCTGGAAGAAGCGCTTCAACTCCCCCACCGACGGACTTCGTTGCTTGAAGTCCATGAAGTGCACCTTGATCCGGCGCTCCTTGAAGAAGCGCTCGGCCTTCCGCACGGCGGCGTTGTTCTTCACTCCGAAGATCTGGACGTCCATGGAGTGAAGATACCCATCACTCCGCGCTCAGCGAACGCACGGGGTCGACGGCGGTGGCGCGTCGTGCGGGTACGTAGCACGCAGCCAGCGCGACGCCGCCGAGCAAGGCGACGACCGACGCGAGCGTGACCGGGTCCGTCGGCTCCACGCCGTAGAGGAAGGACCCCAGGGCCCGCGTGGCGAATAGCGACGCCACCAATCCGAGACCGATGCCCGCCACCACCAACACGACGCCCTTTCGGAGCACGAGGAGCACGACGTCGCGAGCCGCGGCGCCCAGCGCCATGCGGATGCCGATCTCCTGGGTCCGCCGCCGCATGGCTTGGGCCGTCACGCCATAGACCCCCACGGTGGCCAGAAGCAGGGCCGTGGCACCGAAGATGGAAAGGAGCACCAGAATGAAGCGCTCCTGATCCATGGAGGTGCGCCAGAAGTCCCGCATGGGCCTCACCGAGGCGAGCGGAATCTGGGAATCCAGTTCGCGCAGAACCTCGCGGACCGCGGGCACCACCTGGAGCGGATCGACGCTCGTCTTCATGACGATCCACCCCGACCGTCCCCAGTCCTGATTCCGGTTCTCGAAGACCTCGGCCCGGGTAGGCTCCCCGAGCTTCTCCTGCTGATGATCACCGACGATTCCGACGATCTCGTACCAGATGGATTCCGGCGTCGCGTCGCGGTCGTAGGCGATGCGCTGGCCGATGGGATCTTCGTCGGGGAAGTACTGGCGGGCGAAGGTCTCGTTGATGACCACGACCAGCGGTGCTTCGGGTCCGTCGGTGGCCTCGAACAGCCGGCCCCGCACGAGGGGGATGTCCAGAGCCTCGAAGTAGCCGGCGTCAGCCCGCCGGTGGATGATCTCGCTGCCGTAGCGGTCGTCGGGCCAGTCCTCCGCCTGGAACTGACT
>CALJKZ010000392.1 GCA_937983085.1 uncultured Gemmatimonadales bacterium | reverse complement strand
TCGATGTCGGTGGCCACGGCGGCGAAGGAACGCGGCAGCTCGTCGAAGGAGCGCACCGACGCCGCTGGCCATGTGGTGAGCTCGGCGAGGCGGGTGAGGTTCGAACCCACGGTAGCGCCGGCGGGGAGGCCGATGGAGCCACCTTCCACGGGCAGTGTCAGGACGGTTCGCTCGTCCAGTCGCCGCTGGTGGAGGAAGCGCCGGCGGCGCTCGACCCTATCGCCGAGTACGACCGGCCAGTCGACGGCCGCGACGATGGAGCGGATGGAATCGGGGCTCAGACCGACAGCATAGAGGCCGCCGACCACGGCGCCCATGCTCGTGCCGGTGACGATGTCGACGTGGACGCCCGCGGCCTCGAGGACCTCGAGAACACCGATGTGCGCGAGTCCCTTGGCGCCGCCTCCGCTGAGGGCCAGGCCGACCCGGAGACCTTCCACGGAACCGTCCACCGCCACTCGATCGGGCTCGTCCTGCGCCTGGGCCGCGGGCGAGAAGGCCGGTGTCGCCGACAGGACGACGGCGAGCACCACGGCCGCAGCGAGCCGTGCCACGCTTCCCTTCCCCCGCTCCCTCATCCCTCAGTCATCGTCCGACCGCTCACTCCTCCGTCGGGTCGGGAATCCCGCGTCTTCGAGTCGAGCGATGATGGTATCAGCGTGAGCCGCGTCTCGCGTCTCCACGAGCGCGTTGAGCTCGGCGCGCTTCACGGGGATGCGAGCGAACATCCGCTGGTGGTGGATCTCCACGATGTTGCCGCCGGAATCCCCGATGATCTTCGCGACGCGCGCCAGTGTGCCGGTCTGGTCGGTGATCGACACGCGTAGGCTCGCGAGGTGTCCGGCGCGACTCATGCCCCTCATAAGGATGGACGAGAGGATGCGCGGATCGATGTTGGCTCCGCACGCCACCAACCCGACGCGCCGTCCCCGGAAGCGCTCGCGCTGCTCGGTGATGGCCGCCAACGGCGTCGCCCCGGCCCCCTCCACCAGGAGCTTGGCATCGATGAGCAGCGCCTGGACCGCGGCCTCGATGGAGGCTTCGGCGACGACGGCGATCCCGTCCACGAGGGCCTCCACGATGGGTCGGGTCAGTTGGCCCGGGGCCTTCACCGCGATTCCGTCGGCCAGCGTATCGCCTCCCAGCGGCGCATCGATGCCGTGGATGGCGTTGTACATGGAGGGGTAGACCTCCGTCTCCACGCCGATGATCTCGATCCCCGGCTTCTCGGCCTTCGCCGCCGTGGCGATGCCGGAGATGATGCCTCCTCCGCCGATGGGGACGACGATGACGTCCAGGTCCGGCACGTCCGCCAGCATCTCCAGACCCACGGTCCCCTGTCCGGCAATGATCTCTTCGTCGTCGTAGGGGTGGACGAAGGTGTAGCCATGCTCGTCGGCAAGTTCGTGAGCGTACGGCTCGGCCTCGTTCAGAGTCTCGCCTCGGAGCACCACGTCGGCCCCGTATGCCTCCGTCCGCCGGATCTTGTTGAACGGGGTCCCTTCCGGCATGAGGATGACGGCCGGGATCCCGAGACGCTGGGCGTGGGACGCCACCCCTTGGGCGTGGTTTCCAGCCGAGACGGCGATGACGCCGCGGCTTGCCTCTGCCGCTGTCAGGCTCTTGAGCTTGACCAGAGAGCCCCGGTCTTTGAACGACCCGGTGCGCTGCAGGGTCTCCAGCTTGATGTACACCTCGGCGCCGAGTCCCTCGCTCAGCGACGGGGCCCGCACGGTGGGGGTGCGGATGACATCTCTGGCGATGGTGTCGGCGGCGGCGCGGATGTCGTGGATGGTGACGGCCATGATTGAATCCTACTACTTCGTCGGCGCTGTCACCCAGCGTCGTAGCCACGCCCAGGCGATGGCGGCCACCGCCGACTTGGCTACGCCACCCCAGAGGAACGGGGCGACCCCACCCTCCCACGCCTCCACCGGCCCCATCAGCATGACGAGACGCCCCCACCCGAGCACGAGAATCACGAAGTGGGCCACCACAGCCCCCGCGAACGCGCCGAAGAGGCTCCACCCCCAGGACGTGCGGACCCACCACCCCATGAGAGCGGCTCCGGCGACGAAGCCCGCCAGGTACCCGACGGTGGGTCCGGTGAGGTGACCCGCACCCGCCGCACCGTCGGCGAATACCGGAACGCCCATCGCGCCAACGGCGACGTACAGGGCCAGCGCCACCGCACCCCAACGCGGCCCGAGCCACGCACCCACGAGGACCACGGCCAGCGTCTGCAACGACTGGGGCACGGGGGAGCCCGGGACGGCGACGCTGAACTGCGCGGCCACCGCGACCCCGACGACCGCCGCGACGATGGCGAGGATCGTCCGGGCCCCCGGGTCAGGAGTTGTCTTCACGTCCATCGTTTCGTATATACCTCATCATGTGATACATCACATCGTGAGACACGATCTGGGGGGAAGCATGGGGGGGAAGTCGAAGTCGTCGTATCTGCAGGGCACCGTGGAGATTCTCGTACTCAAGGTCCTCTCCCAAGGATCGCTCCACGGGTACGGCATCGCGAAGTGGATCGCGGCCGAGACCGACGGCGTCCTCGAGTTGGAGGACGCGGCGCTCTATCAGGGGCTTCATCGCATGGAGTCCAAGGGATGGATCGAGGCGGAGTGGGGACGCACCGATACCGGGCGCCGAGCCAAGCTCTATCGACTCACCGCCCCGGGGAAGAAGCGATTGGCGCGGGAAACGGAAGGGTTCCGGGACTTCGCCACCGCGGTTCTGAAGGTACTCGCCACCTAGCACGACGCGCGCGACGCAGGAGGGGACGATGAGGGGAGATTTCTGGCGGCGCTTGAAGCCGACCTGGTTGGGGCGTGAAGACATCGAGGGCGAGGTGGACGACGAGCTCGCCTTCCATCTCGAGATGCGCGAGAGGGAACTCGTGGACGCCGGAGTCGATCCGGACGAGGCCAGGGACAGAGCCCGACGCGCCTTCGGTGACGTCGACGCGACGCGGAGGCGGTACATGGTTCGTCGCGGACGCACGTTGCGACGGAGCCGCGCCCGGGGATGGCTCGGGGAGTTCGGGCAGGACCTGAGATTCGGCGCCAGGGGACTCCGTCGGCGACCGGGCTTCACGCTCATGGCGGTGCTGGTTCTCGGGCTCGGAATCGGGGCGCCCACCACGGTCTTCACCCTTGTGGATACGATCTTCTTCGAGCGGCCGGAGCACGTGGAGGAGCCGCACCGGTTGGTTCGGGTCTTCCGCTCCTACGAGCCGGTGTCGGTCGGGGGTACGCTCCAGCACGCCGACTACCAGTACTATCGACAGAACGCGACGCCCCTCGCCGGCTTCGCCGGTTCCGGCCGAGAGGGGGCCGCCCCCTCCCCCGCGG
>CALJKZ010000391.1 GCA_937983085.1 uncultured Gemmatimonadales bacterium | reverse complement strand
GGAAGTTGTGGCCGCCAATCGGTCCGAAAGCGTCGAGTATCTCCCCGCAAAGGAAGATGCCCGGAGCTCGGTGACTCTCCATGGTCGCGGGGTCTACCTCCGAGAGGGCGACCCCGCCTCCGGTCACCTCTGCTTTCTTGTACCCCTCATCGCCCGTCCATGGCAGGTCGTATCGCGTGAGGAGTTCGACGAGTCGGCGACGGTCTTCCCTGCGGAGTACGGCGAGGCTGGTGTCGACGGAGATCGCGGCCTCCCCACAAAGCTGCTCTGCCAGCCTCTTCGGTAGCTCCGCCGCGAGACACGATCGGACCGTCCCCTTCCCCTCCCGTAGCATCCGGTCCCACTGAACGGCGTCGGACTCGGCCCACTGGATCTCCAGCTGTTGGCGCGACCCGTCGTCTCGACCCCGAATGGCGAGGTGCGAGGCGTCGAGAACGGCTGGCCCGCTCCAACCACGGTGAGTGAAGAGGAAGCCGTCCTGGGTAGTGAACGCCGGCCTCGTCCCGGGAGCCCGGATGCCGACCCGAAGCGATATCCCGGCCAGGCCAGCATGTGGTGTTGGATCTGCCGTCAGGGGAGTCAGCGCCGGGTACGTCGGGTGAACCCGATGGCCGAGCCTCTCCGCGATGGACAGCCCGACCCCGTCGCTTCCCGTCGCAGGCACCGAAAGGCCACCCGTCGCGAAAACCACCGCGGAAGCGAGGAGGTCCGGAGCGCCATCGAAGGAGACGACCCAGCCGGTGTCTCCCGGCCGGACATCCGTGACCCTCGTCCCGAACCAGATTCGCGCTCCCGCCTCACGCACCCTCGCCACCAGCCCGTCGCGGACGTCGCGGGCCCGGTTCGTTTCCGGGAAGAGCTTCCCGGTCTCTTCTTCACGCACGAGCCGCAGGCCGAGCTCGCGTTCAAAGAATGCGATCTGCTCCTGCAGCGGCCAACTGCGCAGCATCTTCCGAAGGGAATTGGACGACGAGTCGGTGACATACCGCCGGGGCGCGGCTTCGGAAGGCAGGATGTTGCAGCGCCCACCCCCGCTGATGAGGATCTTCCGGCCACCGTCCTTCGTGCCTTCGACCAAGACGACGTCGCCACCCGATCGAGCGGCGAACAGGGCGGCCATGAGGCCGGCGGCGCCCGCTCCGACGACGACGATGGGTGTTCCAGGTGGGGGGCGGACGGGCATGGTCTCGAAGGCGTTGAGGGTGGGAAGATCGCGCTCGAAGCCACCGGTCCGTGATTCAGCTCGTCAGCGCGACAGCAATAGAAGCTCGGGAAAGGGATTCTCGCGAACGCCAGCGATCCACTCCGGACCGACCTCGATCTGCATGAAGAAGGTCGGGAGTTCGTAGGACATCAGGTACTCTCCCGTGACCACGTCGTAGGCGTCCAGCACGCGCGCCGCGTACTCGGTCTCACCCCCGAAGTGGACGAAGAGGGTGTCGTGGACCATCGAGGCAGAGCATGCGGAGCATACCGGTTGGTCGGCGAAACCCGTGCTGCGCCCCGTGGGTGTGACGCTTACCGAAAGGGCCGGGAACGGCTGATGTTCCACGTATTGCCCCGTATAGGCCAGGGGGCGGGTCCCCTGGAAGGGAAAGAACCCGTTCCCGTATCGGAACAGGTACACCCATCGAGCGCCTTCCGCCGCCGTGATGCCCTGGCGATGGAGCGAGCTGAGTCTCTCGAACCCGTCCCAGGGCATTTCGAACACGTCGGTCGAGCCATCCACCAGCGAGACCACGGCCAGAGGGTGTTCCGGACGGAACGTGACGAACATGACGGAATCGCCGACAGGCACCATCGATTCGGCGACCCCGACCGATTCCGGGAGCCGTAGTTCCGAGAGCAGCTCGCCCGAGAAGACATCGAGGGCGGTGACCTTCCCGTTTCCCACATCGTAGACGAGCAAGCGGCCTCCATCCGCGGAGCGCAGGTCACGAACGTTGTCGAACTCCCCCGGGCCCTGCCCCGCACGACCGGCCGTCCAGAGGCGCTCTCCACTCTCGGAGTACAGCGGGACGTTCAGATCGACGCGATCGAGAACGGCCAGTCCGGCAACCGTAGGGCGAAGCGGGGGAGGGGTCAGCAGAAGGGAGTCGGAACGCCCATCCAGATGGAAGAGCGTGTCGCCGGTCCACGGCACCACTGTCCGGGACCCTTGCCCCGACGTCCAGAGTGGCTCGGGGTCGGGATCCCACCCGCTGTCGGCACACCCGGTGAGCGTCACGAGACCCAGCATCCAAACGGCAAACGCACTCGCTGTCCTCATCATCCGCCCCAGCCCAAAGGGCGGGCGTTGCCCACGACGACTCCTTGGTGGTCCAGCGTCAGGACGAACGGCGTGGCACCGCTGCCCAGCCGCTCGAACTTCTTCTCGAATCCCATATCAGGAAGCCGGAGAGCATCGACCCCGGACACCTCCTCACCGAGGAGGCGTCCGAGGTCCACCGGCCCCTGGGGGTCGGCATAGATGACCACGGGTCTCGCCCTCCCGTCGACGATCTCGTCCACGCTTGCCTTTCGATGTCGTGCGCAGGCGGCGGGCTGGAACAAGACGAGCCCAACCGAGCCGGGTGGCAGGTTCAAGGCCTCAGCCAGCGTCGGCGCGCCATCGGCGCATCGTCCTGACACGAATACCGCACCTGCCACACATACCAGACCGATGGTCGTCTTCACGTCGATCCTCATTGCGACGCCTCCTAGGCGATCTACGTGGTCTCTCGCGTCACCTCTAGTAGTGGCAGTACTTGCACTGCGTCAGCGTGCCATACTCGTGGGTCGTCGTGCACTGGTTGTCCTCCCAGACGATGAGATCGAACGTCACGCACGCCTCATT
>CALJKZ010000390.1 GCA_937983085.1 uncultured Gemmatimonadales bacterium | reverse complement strand
GGCTTCGCGGACGGGTTCACCGTCACGAAGTCCTCGACCAGCGTCCCGCTCGTCCCGTCCATCAGCGTCCCCTTGATCCGGAAGAACACCTTAGACGGCAACCCCTCCGCTGTGTTCACGACCTGCGTGAACGGCGCCGAGGAGTCCAGCACGAAGGACGACAGTGCCCCCCGGCCCTCCTGCGTGGCGAACTCCACACCCGTGACCCGCGACTCGGGGTCGCTCTGGATCGTGACCGTCACCGTCGTGGAGGTGTCCCCCTCCGCGCTCTGGCTCACCCCGTAGGTCGGCATGATCCCGCGCACGGGGATCGTCTGGGTCTCATAGGTGGGCACGAGGCTCCCGAACTCCGCGTGCCAGGTGATGGTGCCAGGGCCGTCCGCGGGGAGCGGTCGCACCACGGTATAGTCCTGCGTCCCGGTCGTGGCCCAATCGTTCGTGACGAGCAGGGAGACCGGGTCCGTGACGTTCGGGCTCAGGGTGACACCCGCCAGTGTCCGGTACAGGTTGACCGCCGAGGTCCCCTGCGCCTTCACGCGCACCCGGTAGGTGATCGTCGTCAGCGTCACGGCCTGCCGCTCCACCCGCACCAGCAGCGTGTCCGCCGCGCTCACCTCCGGCACGTCGATCGCGTCCGTGACGCTCTCCCGCCCCGGCGAACTCAGGGTGAACACCACCCGCCCCGGCCCGCTCCCGTTGGCTGGCCGGTTGAACACATACGGACCCGTGCCGGACCCCGAGGAGTAGGTCGCCCCGAACGCCGCATACGTCACAGTGAGCGCGGCCCCGTGCGGGTCCTTCGCCTCCAGCGAGATCGTGACCGTGCTCGTGGACGCGGCTGTCTGGGTCGCCTTCAGGAACAGCGGGGTAATCCGCGTGTCCCGCTCGGCGACCTTGACCTCGATCGGCTCCAGGAACGGGATGACGAGTTCGGCCGGCGCGGACTGCTTCCGGGAGAGCCGTGCCGGGAGCGTCCCCACGGTGTACCGGGTCTCGCGGGGGTCCTGCGGGTTGTCCTCGATCTCGAGGAGCCGCGCCTGGACGGTGCCGAGGTCGTCATCGACCGCCACAACCTGCTGGCCGAGCTCGACGGCGGTCTGCGCTGGGACGCCGAGCCGCTCCAGGTCCACCGCCTCGAACTCCCACGCCACCTGCTTGGAGCGGTGCGTGTCGAGGAAGTCGTTGATCCCCTGCCACGTCCGGGCCGCATTGCTCCCGACCGTGGGGGCGCGGGGGTTGAGGCTCGGTCCGAGGCAGATGTGGTCCACGATCATGTTCACGGTGCCGGTGCCGCCGGACTTCACGATCTCGGCGACCAGCGTCACGTCAGACCCCACGAACGCCGAGAGGTCCAGCCCGGAAATCTTGAGCTGGCGGTAGGCGTTCACCGGGGACAGGTAGACGAGCCCCGTCCCCACGACGGTCCCGTTCGCCTTGACCCGGAACGTGACATCGCCCGCGCCGATGGCGGCCCGGAGCCGGATGAGCGCCGTCGCGCTCCAGAACGTCTTCCGCGCCCGGATGCGCCAAGTGCGGGCCGGCGGGGCCGCGATCTGCGCCCCGTCGCTCACGGACTGGTTGACAAGGAGGGCCTGGCCGCTCGTCACCCATTCGTTCGTGGTCGTGGTGCGGCTCCCGAGGCCGGTCCACCCGTCCGGCGGGCCGCTTGGTGTCGCCCAATTGGCCTGCAGGGCGTTCTTCAGCACGCAGAGCGTGTCGTCCCATGCGCTCTCATACCGTCCCCCCTGCACGCCATAAGTCGCGATCTCGCTTGGCGCGTCGAGGTGGGTCAGGTGCTTGCCCGTCGAGCTCGCCACGACCCGCACCCAATCGCCCACGGAGGTCGCGGTGAGGTTCCCGACCTCGACCTCCTGCGTGCTGGCGAACGAGTCGGTGATCTGGACCGTGGTTCCGTCGCGCCGCTCCAGGTACAGCGAGTTGGCCCCGCCGGGCAGGTTGGCGTGGTTCAACTGGTCGTCAAACTGGATGGGGCCGGGGCCGCCGTGGATCGCCTTGAGTTTGACCCGGTAGGGGCCGGCGCCACTCGTGGCCTCGACCTCCCAGTAGGCCCACGCGATCCCGCTCGGCCCGTCGTCCCCCTCCTTGCCCCGGATCTGCCCGACCCGGTTCACCTGTCCCGGCTGCACGCGCTCCGACAGCGACCGGATGTTCTTGGCCGTCCGCAGGTAGAGCGTCGGGGCGCTACCCCCGATCACGGCGAAATTGAGGCCGTACTGCGTGGTCCCGAGCGGGACGAGGTCCGTCTCGTAGCCCGGGACCGCCTCCTCGAGACGCCGCATCCCGGACAGGGCGCTGTCGTCGCTGAACGCGACCTCGGTCAGGCCCGTTGGCGTGATCGTGTTGTTGACGATCCACGACGGCGTCCGGGACCGAATCCAGTTCGTGATGATGTTGGCGGGGGTGAGCTGGACCGCCGCGGTGTCCTGGTAGACGTACCCGTCGGCGTCGGTCGTCTCCACGGGGTAGTTGACGAGGAGCGCCATGGGCGAGACACAGGAGACCGGAAACCCGGTACTCGCCCCGCTGGAGCGGGCGTAGGTGTCGATCACCCACTCGCGCCACGTCGCGCCGTCTACGGACAGCACCTCCCGGATCACCCGCCCCTTCTCGATGGAAGCGGCCAACCGGTGGCCCCGGGGCATCACGAACGTCTTGGCATTGTCGCCGGTCACGGAGCGGCGGCGGCGGATCTGTGTCGCGACGCCGATAAACCCGAGTCGGGTGCCCCCGGCGGCCTGCAGGCCCGTCCAGAGTTCGAGGTACTGGAACGCCTCAGCCATGGCCTACCGCCACTGCTTCTTGTACGTCGCGGTCCAGGAGCCGCTGGTGGCCTGCAGGGTGGGCCAGGTCGAGGACTGATACCCCGTAGGGCTGGAGGGGAGGGGTTTCGGGAAGACGCCGGCCGTGAGCGAGGCGTCAGAGACGACCCACGCCGAGCCGTTCCACTTCTCGATCGTCATCACCGCCGGGGTCGTGGTGATCCGGTACTTCTCGGACGCGCCCTGGGAGGCGAGGGTCGCCGTCCAGA
Source organism: uncultured Gemmatimonadales bacterium (assembly GCA_937983085.1). Lineage (GTDB taxonomy): Bacteria > Gemmatimonadota > Gemmatimonadetes > Longimicrobiales > Gaopeijiaceae > UBA2589. Next base: position 23,863 of record CALJKZ010000390.1, on the reverse strand, counting down.
GCGTGGCGCCGAGGTAGTCCTTGCAGGTGATCGTCGGCGTCGTCGCGGCCCCGACCGCGCTCTCGAGCACCGCCTCCCCCGGCGCGGTGCCCTGCGGCATGGCGACGGCGGAGGTCGTGAACGCCACGACCGTGTTGCTCGTGTCGCGCCAGTAGGGGTTCGCCGCCCGGAACGTCATGGCGACGTGCATTTCCTTCTCGTTCAGGCTGTTCGCCCGCGACTGGCGGGGGTAGTTCTGCCCGTCGAAGCGGATGCACCGCGCCGTGATGTCCACCGTGGTCCAGTCGGCGACCCGCACCGTCACATCCTCGGACCCCACCAGCGCCTTGAGCTTGTGGAAGTTGGTCCGGACCGCGGCCTGGTTCGCCCCGGTGAGGAAGCCGGTGATCGTGAACTCCCGCACCGGCACCCGGTCGGGGCCGACGAAGATGGCCCCCCGGACCCCCGGAATCTCCAGTTCCCCGGGGACGGACACGGCCCCGTCGTGCTCCGCGCCCGTGTCCGTACACTGGAACCCGAGGGTGGCCTCGAGATCGACCCCGGCGACGTAGACGGTGGCCATGGCTTACCGATTCCCCGCCGGGATGCCGCTCACGCGGTCCGCCGACTCCGCCAGCGTATTGAGGCTCCGGTCCACGGTGTCGATGTCGAGCGACCCGTCCCGGATGCCGCGGAGGATGGTCTCCATGCGCCCGAGAATCCCCTCCATGCGGGGGAGGGCGCTCCAGTAGGTGAGGCCCGACGCAAGGAGGCCCGCGATCCGGCCGCCGGTCGTCTCGGAGATCCCGACGGCGAGGTTCACGGCGGTCTGGCTGTCCCGGGTGGCCTGGAAGGCGTCGATCGCCGCCTGCTCCGCGGCGTCCGCCGCCGCCTGCTGGCGTGCCCGCCGGGCGGCGTTGAAGCTGTCCCGCTCCTCCGCCTGCACGGCGAAGATTTGCGCGATGACATCCTCGCCGAGTCCGTCCTTCCGGGCGCGGCGGATCTCGTCCTGCTGCTGGAAGAAGAGCCGCGCCTCCTCGGCGGCGTCGGCGAACCCGCGCGCGGCGAGGCTCCGGGCGGTCAAGTCCTCGACCTTCCGTGCCTGCCGCTCCAGGGCCTCCTCCAGCTCCCGGATGGCCTCGGCAGCCTGCTGGGCCGCGTCCCGCTGGTCCTCCAGGGCGTGGACGTGGCGGAGCGCGGCGATCGCGGCGTCCGACAGGCCCCTCTCGACGGCCTCCTGGATCTCCCGGTCCTGCTGGAGCTGGCGCCGCCGCTGGCGCGCCTGTTCGGTGAGGCCCCGGGCCTCCAGGTCGCGCACCTCGAGGTCGGCGAGGAAGGCGCGCTCCAACTGCCGCGCCTGCTCCGCCTGCTCGGCGTACTGCTTGGTGAGATCCGCCATCGCCTTGCCGAGCTCGCCGTAGATGAGCCCGATCGCCCGCGCCATCTCGGCCTCGGTGATGAGCCCCTCCCGGAACAGCCGGCGCACCTCCGCCTCCCGCTGGAGCGCGGCGAACTGGAGCGCGGCCTGATCGGCACCCCGGTCGTTCCCGCCGAGCCGGAGTTCCCGGACGGTGAGGTCTCCGAGGAACTGGTTCCGCTGCTCCTGGCGCGCGATGGCGCGTTCCGCCTCCGCCCGAGCCTGCGCCTCCAGTTCCAGGGCGTGGACATGCCGGAGGGCCGCGAGAGACGCCTCCTCCCACCCCTCCTCCAGGGCGCGGGCGATCTCCCGCTGCTGCTGGGCATTGAGCGCGGCGCGTTCCGCCTCCTCGTCCAGCCCCCGGGCGCGGAGAGCCCGGGCCTCGAGGTCGAGCCGGGTAAGCCGCTGGTCCTCCTCGAACCGCTTCTTCAGGGCCTCGATGTTCTTGAGGTATTCCTCGGTGAGCTTGTCGAGGTCGCCGAGCAGGGCGCGCACGGCCGCGGAGCCGCGCGGGAGGTTCCTCAGTGCCTCCAGCGCCTTCCGGATCTCGTCAATGTTGTTGCCGGAGATCGAGATCCCGCGGGCCTCGGCGGCGACCTTGACCAGGTCATCGAACTGCCGCTTGAGGTCGCGCTGGGCGCGTTCCAGCGAGGAGAGTGGGGAGTGGATCTCGGCGAAGCCCTCAAGGGCGCGCTGCCACCGCTCGCGGGCGGCTTCCAGCCGGAGGGCGGCCTGATGCGCGTCCTCCCCGCCGCCGAAGATCGACCCGAGGATGGTGCCGGCGACGCCGAGCCCAGCACCGATAACACCAAGGGTGCCCCCGGCCTGGGCAGTGTTGGCGAACCCGAGACCGCCCGCGGCCTGGGCCGTCGCCAGGGCGCCGGCGAACCGCTCCGCTCCCTGCGCGATGCGGCCGGCGGCCGCCGCCGCCTCGTTCCCGAGCACCCCGAGACTGGCGGCTGCCTCAATCGCCCCGAACGCAGCATCGGCCACACCGCGCACGAGCAGTTCCCGCGCCTTGCGCTCCCGCTCCACCTCGTCGGACCATGCCTGAATGGTGCGCGACGTGCGCTGCAGCGTCTGGTTGACCACGACATCGGCGCGCGCCAGGAGCGATCGGGGTGGTGCCCCGGGCTGGGCGGTGTTGACGACGCGCGGGGTGACCCCGTCAAACACCCCACCCGAGAGCAAGTCCAACTGACTGTCCCGGATCTTGCGCGCGGCGTCGAGCCAGGCATCCCGGAGCGCGGCGGCGGCTCGCTGCCCATCCTGGGACAGTTTCGCAAAGCTGTCGTTGATACCCGCGACCGTCTGCTCGTACTCGGTCCGGATCAGCGTCGCGAGGTCGCGCTGCTCCGTCGCGATGGCGACCAGCGCCGCGGTGCGGAACTCGCGCGCCGCCTTCGCCCGCTGTTCGGCTTCCCGGGCGGCGCGTTCGGCTTCACGCCGAGCCCGGTCTGCTTCGATCTGAGCCTGCCGCCCCGTGCGCTCTGTGGCGGCGTTGATCCGCCCCACTGCGTCCACGTACTTGTGTCCCGCCTCGGCGAGCGCCGCGTCCAGTTCCCGGATCGCCGCCGTTGTGCGCCGGACGTTGGTCTCGTCCACGACACGACCGTCGCGGGTCTCAAACCCCTCCTCCGCCCGGCGTCGCTGGGCGTCCAGCCGTGCGCGCTCCCGGAGCAGGGTCTGGACCTGTTCATTGAACACCTCGCCCGGCCGCTCCCGCTCCCGCCGCCGAGCGGCAGAGGCCAGCAGATCGTCAATGAGCCCCTGGGCAATGCGGGACTCTTCCCCGATGAGGGAGATGGCCGCGGAGATGGCCGCGAACCCCGCCAGAATGGCAATGGTGGGGGTCGCGCCGAGCGCGAACCCCCCCAGCGTGGCCCCGAGCCTCCCAAGGTTGGCGTTGACCGGAAGCGACGAGGTGGCCACGGTGGAGAGTTGCCGGGCAAATGCCTGCTGGGCGGCGGTCGCACGGGTGAACTGGCGCGTGACCTCGGCCGTGGCGGGGGACACCGCCTGGTCGATCCGCTTGGCGTCGCTCTGGATACTGGAGGTGGCGCGGGAGAAGTCGGCGGCGCCGCGCTTGACGCCGTCCGTGTCGATGGTGAGCCGCAGGGTGGCGAAGTCGGTCACGGCGTCCCCGGGAAACGCGAAAGAGGCCCGGCCCGGGATCACTCCCGAGTCGGACCTCTTGGGTCTCTGGCGCGCCACCCCACGCGGGTGGCGCCTATGCTGCGTTCAGCCTGTAATCTGCCGGATGCTGGCCTACCCCGCTACAGCCCTGCCTCCACCTGCACGCCGAGCGCCACCCGGCACCCCTCGTTGGGGCACCAGACCGTGAGGCCCGGCGTCCGGGGCACCTCCTCGAGCCGCGCCTCCTCGACCACCAGCACAAGCCCCGCGACGACGCCGATGGGGTGCGCGCAGCGGGGACAGCGCCAGACCTCCTCGGTCGGGCCGTAGACGGACGGGGAGGAGCGGGCCGGATCGGGGGCCATGGAGCTCCGGGTGGCGGGGTATAGGCCGGAAATCTACTCGGTCCGCCGGGGGATCGGGAGGCCGGGGCAGGGGGCACCTGCCGCCTCCGCCATGGCCCGCACTACCCGCGTCCCCGTCGCACGCGGAGCCCGTCTCCCCAGCGTCGTTCGCGCCAGCCATTGGTCGCAGCGCCGACACTTCACCACCACCCGACGCCCGGTCCGGAACCCCACCACGTCGTGCGTCACGTCTTCGGCTTCTCCTTACCGTGCCGCTCGTGCACCGCCTTGAGCCACGCCTGGTCCATGGCCATGATCGCCTCCACCTCCCACGGGGCCGGCCGGCACCCGCTCAACGCCGCCCATGCCGCGAGGTCGTGGTAGGAGAGGGGGTTCGGCCCGAACCCACTCCCGCCGCGCGTCCGCGCGACGGCGAGGAACCAGTCCACGATGTGGCCGGCGACCGTGGGCAGCGAGGGACTGTCCCCGCCGTCCGGCGCGTCCTTGCCCGTCTGCCGGCGGTAGCTGGCGAGGTGGTCCGCGTCGGTCCCCAGGTCGTCGCCAGCGCCTACGCGCCGACCGAGCCACCCGGCGAAGGCGGCGAGCTGGTCGGTGAGGTCCCGAAAAAATGCGACCGGTCCCCGATGAACGCCTCGCAGTCCGCCCGCAGCCACGGACACTCCTCGAAGAGCCGGCGCGCGTTGGCGGGGGTACAGGGCAGTTCCTGCCCGTCCAGCGTCACCCCCTCCCAGCCGATGACGCAGGCGACGACCAGTTCGATCGCCTCGGCGTCCACCTGTGCCGCGTCCAGGGTGTACTGTCGCTTGCGCGACGCGACCTCCATGCGCCGGTTGGTGGCGGCCTGGCTGGCGGCGCGGTACTGGTCCGAATCGACGCCGGCCAGGGTGATGGTGATGGGACGGTCCTCCGTCCCCAGCGGCAGGCGCGTCGCGGGGTGGAGGACCGTCAGGGTGGCCCCCTCGGTCGAGGGGGCGCGGGTGGCAAGGGTGCGGAAGTCGGTGCCCACTGGAAACCCGTCCCGGGTTAGAGGGTGGAGTCCTGAATGCTGAGGGTGGTCTGCTCGCTGTCCGTGCCGGAGCCCCCGGTGGACTTGTACAGGCCCTCGAAGGCGATCGTCTTCTTGAGCCCGGTCTGGCCGTCATCCCCCCCTGCCGAGGTCGCCTTGACCCGACCGAGGTAGATGTTGAGGAAGTCGGAGTTGATCGCCGACGAGAGGTCGAGGCGGCAGGCGATGTCGAACTCCGTCTCGTTCACGAAGTAGTCCCGCAGCGTCGCATTCTCGAAGAACGCGGTGAGCTGGCCCGTGACCTGCACGGTGCCGGAGAAAATCTCCGGGACCGTGTTGGACCCGACCACCGGCTCCGTCGAGAGCTGGTTCGTGAGGCTCAGACTCAGGCCCGTCACGATGGCCAGGTCGCTCCCGCCGACCCGGAGGGCGCCGTTCACGGCCGCGGCAATGCCGGTCGTGGCCGCCGCGGTCGGTGAGGTGAAGTACGCGCTCGTGCCGGGGGTGAATCCGGCGCCGAGGAAGCTGATGTCGATCGTCGCGAGGCCCGTGGCGGGGAGCTGGATCGCCAGCGAGCCCACGCGGCACCCGGTGAAGAGCTCCGACTGCAGGATGTCGCTGTGCCAGTGCTCGATGCTGTACGAGTCGTTCGTGTGCCCCGTGGCGGGGATGAAGGTCTTCTTGCCGACCACCGTGCAGGTAACGGAGTCGCCCGCCGCCTTCGCGGCCACCACTTCGTTCCCGGTGCCCGTGACCGTCATCACCGTGGCCGTCAGGACCGTGATGCGGTAGTTGCGGGCGTTGTTGTTCACGCCCGTCGTGGTCCAGCCGGTCCAGCGGACCACGTCACCCACCTTGAACCCGTCGGTGAGGAACGACCCCGCGGACCGCGTGAACGTGCCCGGGGGGCCGGCCGCGGCGGTCACGGTGGTGATGGCGCCCGTGGTCGCGCCGGTCGTGAAGTCGCGCCGGAGGGCGGACTGCATGAACGCCGAGTACGAGCTCGGGGAGAGCTCGCCGCGGAGGGTGCCCTCAGAGCGCCGCGCGCCGTGCCGCATGTCCAGGGTCTGGTTGTGCGTCACGATCTCGGCGGACCGATAGGTGTCCTTGACGAGGGTCAGGTCGCTCGTGACGCGCCGGTACTGCTGCGCGCCCGTCGCGCCCGCCGCCACGTTGAAGGACGACTCCTTCTTCGCGCGGACTTCCTTCTTGGGGCCAGTTGCGATCGCCATGGTGTGTCGCCTCGCGGGTGCCGGAACCACACGAGGCCCGACCGGGGATTGCTCCCCTGCCGGGCCTCATGGGCCTCTCGTGATTGAGTTGTCGCCTGCTACTAGGTCAGGCTGTTCGTCGTCCAGTGCTCGCAGGTGATCGTCAGTGGCACCCGATAGCGCCCGTCTTCCGGGAACCCGCCGAACCGTCGCGCCCCGCCCGTGGCCGGCACCACCAGCCGATCCGGCGGGCTATCCAGCAGAGTGAGGCCGAACGGGAAGGCGAGACAGATCGCCCGCGCCATCGCGTCGGCGTTCACCGGCCCCTCGCCGAGGGGGTAGTACAGGTCCACCTGGTACAGGACCACCCCGCGCACCCACCCGCCATCCGCCGGCCGGGTCTCGAGGAGTTCCGCCCCGAAGAGCACCTCGTCCCGCACGTAGGGCAGTTTCACCGACTGGTCCGTCGCCACGTTGACCGGCGCCACCGTCGGGAGGTTCGCCACCGTCCGGAGCCGCGTCCGGAGCGCCTGCCGGATCGCGCTGTCGCTACGGGCCACGGCGCCGCCGGGCCAGGAGCGCCTCGCCGATCCGGTTCGCGATGTCCTGCGCGTGCGCCAGCGTCAGCCGGACCATCCCCTGCGGCGCCTGCTGGGACCACCCGAACTCCAGCCGCCGCGCATACGGCGCCGTGTTCACGAGGACGATCGTGTCCCCCGCCTTCGCCGTGAGCAGCGCCCGCAGGATGCGCTCCTGCGTGATCCCCGGTGCGTAGGTCGGCACCCCGTCCTGTCGGATGCCCGCCTCGAGCGGCTCCGGGGCTTCGGGCTCCGCGTTGACGCCTGCGTCCCAGCTCGCCCGTGCGTACCCTGTGTCGATCGGTGTCCCCGGGCTGAACTGGCCGCCCACCTGGACCTCGTTCGCCACCGCCTGCGCGAACCCCTGCACGAAGAGGTCGGCGTCCTCGCCCAGCACCTGTTGCCAGCCGGAGAGCCGGACCGAGAACTCGGCGGCGTTGGTGCCCATCGGCTACCTCGTCACCGTCACGCGGTACTGGATCGGGGCCATCTCCGGGAACGGTGACGCGCCCACGACCCGCCAGGTCTCGCCCCCGAAATCCACTTCCTGCCCGCTGGTCGGCGCGAACGCGAGCCCCGCCGCGGGGACCGGCACCAGCAGCACCCTGGACCGCTCCCGCACCAGCGCCCGGGCGTCGAACCCGTCCCCGGGTGCCGGTCGAGCCGGGACACCCGTCACCTCCGTGACCGTCATCTCCTCGAACGACGTGCTCGGCGCGTCCGTCACCGGGTCCACGGTCTCGTCCCCGCGACGCCGAAACGTCGCCGGCCCCTTGACACTGGCGGGGAGCCTCGCGAGCGCCGCGTTCACCGCGCGCCGGAGGCTCATCCGCGGATCACCCGGACCTGCGCCGGCAGGAGGAGGTCGGCGAGAATCGGCCGGATGACCTGCGCCAGGAACCTTGCCCCGGCGGGGATCGAGGCGCCGGCCCCCGAAATCGTCAGTTCACTCCCGAACCGGATCTCGCGAAACGCCGCGAGCTCGTCCGGGGCGAACGGGTCCTCCGTGTCCCCCTGCTGGACGAGCCAAATCGCGAGCCGGGCGCACGCCCGCTTGACGGGCTCGGGGATCTCGGTCGTCAGGTACAGCGTGCCCGGGGGGCGCTTGGGCGCCCCGGAGCGCGGGAACTCCAGCGCCTGCACGGCATCGACCCGCCCCCCGACGTAGCGTTCCTGGTCGAGGAGGCGGGTGGCCGTGAGGATCGCGCGCCGCTGTTCGTTGAGCGAGGCGTCGCCCCACGCGGTCGCGTTGGGGTGGAGTGCGTCGGCGACCGTCGTCACCTCCGCCTCGGTGACGTAGGCGTTGGCCGACGCCGAGCCCGGGGTGGTGACGAGGGTCGGCACCGCTCAGTCCTTCTTGCCCCGCTTGGGGCTGGCCTTGCCGCCGCCGGCGGGCTCCTCGGCGGGCGCGGCCGGGTCCTCGTGGACCTCGGCGTCGAAGGTCCGGTCGTCCACGAGCACGTCCTCGCCCGTGTCCTTGTGCCGGACCGTCCAGGTGTAGATCGAACCGTTGTCGTTGCGTCGCATGGCAGAATCCCTCTGTGTGCGCTGTGGTGCCGGGGGCACGAGGCCCCCGGCCCAAGGAACCGCCGGCCCCGCTTAGATCCGGAGCCGCACCGCGAGGTTCGGGTTCAGCGTCTTCGTGCCCCAGAGCGCGTCCAGCGCCCAGATGGTGGCGCCGAGCCCACCCGAGCCCCAGACACGGGACCGGAGGGTCAGGCCGGTGATCGGGTCCTGCACGGTGGCCGTGAGGATGCCCGGGCCGGCCGGGGACAGGGGCTGCATCACCAGGGCGAAGGCGTCCCGGTGGAACGCGATGCCCGTGGAGGTCGAGGCGGTCTGGTCCACCGTCACGGTGACGCCGTCCGCCACGTCCGCCGCGAGGGGCGGGGAGATCGTGACGCTCGCCAGCGCGTTGCCGGAGGCCGTCACGTCCGCCTTCACCGCGTACTTCTGGGTGTCGCCCGTGATCGTCAGGACGTTGCCGCGCCGGATGATGCCGGTCAGCGTGGCCGCGTCGAGGTTGACACTGGTAGCCCCCTTCGTGAACGCCCCGTTGGTCAGGAGCGTCGTGGTGGAGAGCGTGCCTGCCGCGGCGGTCGGCGCGTTCTGGTTCGGGAAGATCCGGAACCCGAACTTGACGCCGAGCTGGCCGTCCCGCTGCAGCGACTGGTCGCCCGCCGTGTTCGCCTGCACGAACGTCGTGCTCTTCTCGTACCGCTCCTGCAGCACGCCGTCCGTCATGTAGGCGTACTCGATCGGGTTCACCAGCGGCGCCTTGTTGTCGAACAGCGTCTTCCGCATGGCCGCGAAGTCGTTGGTCGGCGTAGTGGCGTCGTCCTCCACGATCCACGGCACCTCGAGCGCGAGCGAGGAGAGGTCCTGGTCGATCTTGTCCGCGATGGACGCGGCGACCGGGGTGATGTGGTCGCGCACGAACACGTCCGGCGTGAGCGTGGTCTCCTTGTCGGTCAGCTTGAAGCCCTGACCCCGCCACTCGCTGATGACCAGGTTGTCGTAGTGCGGCGACACGTCCGCGAAGGACGCTTCGGCGATCGGCATTGCGGCCGTCGTGAACGCCTGCGGCCGGCGGACCTGGATCGTGTCACCCGTGCCGCTCGCCTTGCCTTCCGCGAGGTCCCGCTTCACGTAGAAGGCCATGCCCAGGCGCTTGTAGAGCACCGTGAGGGCCTCCTGCACGTAGAAGTACGGGTTGTACGCGAGGCCCGAAGTGAGAAGGTTTGCCATGGTACGTCCGTCTCCCGAGAGGGTCTGTTAGGAACTGCGTGGTCGTCTCGTGGTGGCGACCGACCCTCCCGGTCGATCCGCGCGTGACCTGCACGCGCGCCCTGCTACTGCTGTACCTTGATGCGGGCGTGATCCCCGCCGACCTTCTTGAGCGCCTCCGCGTAGGTGCCGCGATCGCTCGCTTGCTCCGGCGTCAGCGTCACCACGCCCGCCCCGCCACTCGAGGCGCCACCCCGCCCCCCGCTGCCCGACGTGCCCGTGCCCTGGTAGAAGTGCGGGCGCTCCTGCCTGTAGACCTCGGCCCAGAACTTCTCCGGGCTCGTCGTGGACGGATCACCGTCCTTGTCCTTGAGGTAGGGCTCGCCGCTCTCGTTCAGGTCGAAGCGGTGCGCGTTGAGCGAGACCGCATCGTCCACCAGCTCAGGGAACACCCCGTGCTTCACCGCCAGCGACTTGAGCCGATCCGTGAGCGCCACCTTGCGGTACTTCGCGTCCGCCTCGCTCACCTGCTTCTCGTAGGCGGCCTTCTGCTGGTCGAGGAGCTTCTGGGTCTCCGCCTTCATCTCCTGCCGGAACTTCGCGAGGTCGCCGCCGTCCCCGGCGCCACCCTTCGCCTCCAGTTCCTGCAGCCGCGCCAGCTTCTCCTGGATCTCCGTCGGGTCGCCGAGTTCCCGGGCCTTCCGGAGTTCCTCCTTCGCCTTCTTGACCGCCCCGCGCTCCTTCTCCAGCGCGCTCTTGAGGCCGGCCACCCCCGGGTGCTCCTCGATGTTCATGTCGAGCACCCACTTGCCGTCCTGCTCCGTGTACTCGCCGCGCAACGCCTCCGGGATCGCGTCCTGCGTCTCGTAGACTGGCTGCAGTGCCATGGGGCGCCTTCTCCTCTGGAGGGACCCGCCCTCCGCGGGGCCGCGATCTCCTGACCGCGACAGGGGGAAACGCGAAAAGGCCCCGCCAACCGGATTGCTCCGGCGCGGGGCCTCAAGGGTCTCAGTGCGTGGTCGCGCGTCGCGCGCGGCCTATGTCGTCACCCCCTGAATTTGCGGGGCGCGGTCCTACCTTGCAAGGGTCACACGGCACTGGGTCAGTCTGACGGTAACAGTCTCGCCGGGTCCATCAGGGCCAGCACGTCCTCCACCGTCCAAATCCGGTCCGTGAGGCCGTTGGCCATGGCGGGGGTCGTCTTGACCCCACCGGCCAGCTTGGTCAGGGTCGCATGGGGCCGGCAGTAGTTGTAGTGCATGAAGTGGAGCGAGACGGCCGCCGCATGGTTCTCTGCCTTCTTGCTGAAGGCGTTGGTCAGCCGGGTAAACCGCCGCATCTGCATCCGCATGGTCAGATTGGCCCGCTCCACATAGGAGGTGCTGACCAGTTCGGCTTGGGGCCGCCCGATCACCCGGACCTTTTCGGCTCCGGTGCAGACCATGGGGCTGTACCGACGCGCTGGCCCGGCCTCCTCCACCGCCCCGTACTTCTTCACCAACTGAGCGAAGTCCACCCGAGCGAACCCGAAGGCGGCCCGCACGGCGGTTAAGTACATGTGGTGGCCGTCCGTGGTGAGCTGGACCCGGTTGGCGAGCCGGGCCGCCACGTCCTGCATGAACTCGACGGCGTTGTCGAGACTCCGGGCCCCCACCAGCCAGGACACGGCGAGCTTGGTATCCGAACAAAGAGCCGTGAACGTCCAGATGTCGCCCTGGCCGTCACGGGAGGCGTTCCGGGCCTTGGCCCCGCAGAACGCCCAAATCTCGTCCGCTTCGATCCGCGTGCAAGGAAGGTTGCGGAGGGCGTGGTGCTGGTAGACCGAGCAGAACTCCCCAACATCCACCAGCAGTTTGAGCACAGTCCCCTTGGCGGCACCCGTCATCCGGCAGGTAGCCCGGATCGAGTTCCCCTCGACCAGACACCGGAGGATGGCAGCGCGACGGGCCAACGGTAGCGTGTTCATTGTGACATTCAATATAGTCTAATGCCTACGCATTTCAAGTACTCTTGCGGATTGTGACAATCCGATTACCTTGGTCAAATGAACATCGATCCGTCCGACTTTCGCACACCCGGCCAGTACCTCCAAGCACTTCTGGCCGAGCGGCAGTGGAGCCAAAGCCTCCTGGCTGTTGTCCTCAAGACCCCAGACACGACCGTCAGTCGGCTGGCGCGCGACGAGAAGCCCATTGATGCCCCGACAGCTCTAGTGCTCGGGGAGGTATTTGGGGTTCAACCTGAGGTGTTCCTCAACCTTCAGAGGAACTACGACCTCGCCGTGGCAAGGATCACGGCGATACCGGACCCCACCAGGGCGGACCGCGCCACCCTCTTGAGTGAACTCCCAGTCGTTGAGATGCGGAATCGGGGGTGGCTCGATTTCAAAGACGTTCGCGAGGTGACAAGGGTGGAGTCTGAGCTTACCAGGTTCTTCGAGGTCCCCTCCGTAGGGGAGATTGAGGTTCTGCCACACGCCGCAAAGCGTACTGTGGTCAGCGGAGAAGTGTCCGCCCCCCAGCTTGCATGGATCTACCGTGTCCGGCAGATCGCTCGAGCGATGGTCGTGCCCAAGTACTCCACATCTGCACTTCAGCGGGCCGTCCGGGAAATGAAGGACCTTCTGGTTTCCGCGGAAGCGGTCGGGCGAGTCCCGAGACTACTTGCGGAGGCAGGGGTGCGGTTCGTCGTCGTTGAGTCACTAAGCGCAGCAAAGATCGACGGGGTGTGCTTCTGGCTTGATGACCGCTCTCCGGTTATCGGGATGACACTCCGCTACGACCGGATCGACAACTTTTGGTTCGTTCTCCGCCATGAGTGCGAGCACGTACTACGCGGCGACGGACGCCAATCCATCGCCCTGGACGCGGAACTAGAGCGCGACCGTGCGGGGACTGGGCCGGGCGTAGAGGAGGAAGAACTGGCAGCCAACCGTGCCGCAGCCGACTTCTGTGTTCCAGGCAAGATGCTGGAGGCTTTTATCGCTAGGAAAGCACCGGTCTTCACACGACGAGACATTATCGGCTTTTCCCGTGTCGTGAAGGTGCACCCCGGCTTGATTGCCGGACAGTTGCAGAACGCCACCGGTCGTTACGAGAGATTCCGAGACCATCTAGTACCGGTGAGGAACATCGTCCTGCCGCATGTTGTCCACGATGGCTGGGGGGATGTCGCCTCCACCACATTGACCTACAACTGAAGGGCCCTACACCATGTCGAAGGTCGAGGAAATCCAGAAGTGGCACCGGCAATACAAGATCGAGACCGGCATTCGTGAGGTCGACCTTGAGGCTTTCACTGAATGGATGGTCGAGAAGGGGTGGCCGCTGCCCGCACCGATCACCCCCCGGGAACGGCTGGCCAAGCAGTGTGCCTCGGCGCTTCGCCAGGAGACCCGGACCGACACGGACACCGGAGAGCCCTACCGCGTAAACCACATGTACATCGTGGAGCGGGACGGCGCTCAACTACACCTCTGGTTCGACATTGACGAGGCAGACCGGGAGCCGGTGACTGTAGCCTTGAATCTCCGCCGCGAGCAAACCGTCGGTGATCTAACCCAGATCGCCCGTGACGCAGACCACTGGAACCGGCGGAACCCCGACCAAGAGCCCATCGTTGTGCAGCTCGACCTCACACTGGACGTCGAAATCCGCCGAAGCACGCCAGCAGACGTGTAGTCACCCCCCTTTTTTCCATCGCGCGAGGGCCGCAAGCTGTGCGGCCTCCTCGCGCTCCTGTTCGGATAGCTTGCGTGCCCGAGCATCCCCGCCTTTTCCCCCACCCTTCTTGCCTCGCCGCACGGCCTCCGGGTTCTTCTCCTCGTCCGACCGATCCTCGGGCGGCTTGGTGTGCTCTCGCTCGCCCAAGGTCTCCTGTAGCACCCTGAACGCCGTCTCGTTAGCGTCCTCGCGGATCTTGTCTCGTTTACTCATGCTTGAAAGGTCGGAGGGTTTGGGGATGGGGGCAACCCGTCAAACGGGTAACGGGTGAACCCGGACCGCCCTTCGGGCCTCTAGCGGGAACGGTCACGGGGCGTACCTTACGCATCGGGGCCGCCCTTGGGCTTGAAACCACAGGGTAAGGAGTGTGGAGGATGGAATATCGCCGTTTGAAGGGCAGTGACACTTGGCACTGGTGTAAGAACTGCTCGAACTGGCCGACCTCGAACTATGATTCACGGTTCACCAAACCAACGACAGGCGAATTGGACAACGAGTGCCAGGCCAAGGAGAAGGCCGGAAACTGCCGGAACTAGAGCCGAGCAACGAACGACGTAATCGCAGCCAGGGATGACGTGAGGCGGCCCCGCTCCTCTCCCTCAAACCAAACCTCGTGAACCTCCTGCCCCCAAGGCGAGTACAACCGTGCCACTCGCTCGACACCGGGGGTTGCTGCCAGTTCGTGCGCCCGCCGGTTCCACTCCTGGCTCCGCCGCATGTCCAGCCAGAGCCACAGGTGGCCCGCAGTGCGCGTCCCGTCGCGTTCGACATGCCCGGCGCAGCTCTGAAGGGTGCACACGCCCTCCATGGCGTTTAGGCGGGTACACCAGGGGACGATGGCGGGATCGGGAACCCCGGGGCCGGTCTGCCCATGCAGGGCCGCTAGGGTCGCACCCCATTCGGCGAGCACGGCCGCCTTGCCTTCCGGGGTGAGGTACCGCCCATTGTCACAAGTCATCCTGACCCACTACCGGGTCACACCGCCGCCGCAGAGGGTGTGCGACCCCGTTTCGTGCGGTACGGTGGGGTCAGGCCGCTTCACCACCAGCGCGGCGAATCGCTGGCCCGCCAGTTTCTACGCCGCCGCCTCGGGCGGCAGCGCGTACTGGAGCTTCTCGTACAGCGTCTTGCACTTCGGGCACTTCGTGTACGTCGCCCCTGATGGTTCCGCGGTCGTCCCGCGGACCCGGAGGAGTACCATCGTCCGCGGCCCCGCCACCTCGAAGAGCGCCCGACACTGGCCGCTGATCTGCGGGCACCGCACCTCCTCCCCGGGGCCGAACCGCTTCCACGTCACGCGACCCGCTCCGCCGGGGCGTGCAGGGCCGACAATTCCAGCACCTCGACGCACCGGCAGCGCGGGTGCGCTGGCGGGCCGTCGAACACGTCGTCCGCGTGCCGGTACGGGGCGCCGATCACCGCTGTCACCCGGTTGAGTGGCCTGCAGATGGGGCAAACCCGCTCGTCCTTCGCCGTGACCCAGACCCGGAGCCAGTCCGCGCTCCGGATGACGCCCTCCCGGACGAGCCGCTCCCACTGGAGCCGCTTCGCCTCGTTCAGGACCCGGAACGTCTCCGTCCGCGCGATGCTCTCCGCCCGGAGCGTCAACTGCTGCCGCGCGTACCGCGCCGTCATGCGGTTCACCTGGGCGGGGTCGCGCCCCTCACGCTCCAGCCGCGCCCGGAACCGCTGGACCGCGGCGACCTGCCGCCGGTTGAGGCCCACCAGGTCCCGAATCTGCCGGGCGACCTCCCGCGGCGGGGTGCCGTTCAGGATCGCCCGCTGCAGGGCGTCCCGGACCGCGCCCCGGGTTTCGTCCGTCATGGCCGTCACCCGGGAGAGTGACATCCGGCGGAGCGCGTCCACGAGGTCGGGCCGCTGGCCCTCGAACGCGCCGAAGGACACCTCCACGAGCGGCGAGCGGAGCACGCGCCCGGGGAGGCCGCCCAGCGCCGCGTTCCACGCATCCTGCCGCAGGGCGCCGAGGGTGGATTGCGTCTCGTACAGCGCGTTGACCACGGGCTCGAGGCCGACCAGCCGGACCACGTGGTCCAGGTTGCCGGCGATGAGGGCGCGTTCCACGGTGGAGAGGGGGAGCCGCGCCTGCACGCGGAGCATGGCGGTGAGGAGGTCGCGGGAAATCCGGATCTCCATGTCGCGGGCGCGGGCCTCAAGTTGGAGGCGGGAGAGCGGGATACTTGGCACTACGCGTGCGCCCCCGTCACAGCCACTCCGGACGCTTGACGACCTTGAAACTGTGGCGCCACACCAAGTCTGGCTCCAGGTCCCGGAGGAATACGTCCGCCTGCGCTGCGGTCACGTAAGCGTCGGTGGCCGGCGGCTTGGCCCGCTTCATCCACGCGGGCAGCGTCACCAGCCCGGCCAACGCCGCGAGGAACCCCCGCCGCTCCATGCGATTCGTCATGCCGCCTCCGGCAGGGCGTCGCCCTCGTCATCCCCGCCCATCGGTTCCACCGCCCGGAACCGACGCACCGCCTCCGCCTCGTCCTCCGGCTCCAGGTCGTCCGGCAGCTTCCCCGCCGCCTTGTAGATCCGGAGCAAGGTGTCGAGCGTCAACTGGCCCCGCTCTTCCATGTCCGACGCCAGGCGGAGGTCGGCCTCCGAGATCCCCACGGCGGAGAAGTCGCGGGCAATCTTGACCGATCCCCCGCTGCCGCGCTGGAGCCGCATGAAGTCCGCCAGGAACCCGAAGGACGCCTCGAGCGCATCCTGCAGCGACCGGGCCGCCCGACCGAGCTGGGACGTGCTCTGCGCCTCCTCGATCCGGGCCTCCGTCGCGGTCTGCTCCCGCTGGTCCTTCTTGAGCAGGGACAGGCCCTGAGAGCCCATGCGCTTCTCGATGTCGAGCAGTTCCTGCCGGAGCTCGGCGAGGCTCGTCCCCTGGGGCTCCATGTAGAACGCATCCCCGTCCGTGGAGATGTCGATCCCGTAGCTCGGGCCGGTGATGACCTTGTCCGCGGTCGGCTGCGTCCCCGCCGCGATCCGGCCCTTGTAGACCGCCGTCGGCACCGCGCACTTGTGCATCGAGAACCGGCGGTCGCTCTTCGTCTGCGTGTGGTCGAGGTTGCTGTAGGCGAGCCCCAAGAGCGGCGGGGTGGAGCGGAGCGTCCCCTGCTGCTGGCCGCCGTAGACCACGCTGAACGGGATGCGGGTCGGCCCGACGACCGTCCCCTCCGCGACCTTGATCGGCTCCTTCGTCTGGGCGTCCGACTCTGGGTCCTCCCACGTCTCGTACCGCACGGCCGTCGAGCCGTCCGCCATCTCTGCGTCGGTCGCCAGCCGGAACACGCGATACCGGGTCCGGGTCGTGACCCCGAACGCGCCAGACGGCAACTCGTGGTCCTCCCGGAGGACGACCTGCGTCAGGACCGGCATCCCGTGCACCGTGTCCGTGCGCCACGACAGGATGCGGTCGGCGGGGTAGAACGTGAGATACGGTCGGACGCCGAGGTCCGCCTCCTGCTTGGCGCTCAGGCCCGCCTCCACCGGGGGCTTCTCCGCGAGGATGCCGCAGTGCCCGTCCTGCAGGGCGTGGTCGAGCACGTACTGCGCGAACACGGCCCCGTGGAGCCCCTCGCCGTCGATGTTCTCCCAGAGGTCGGCCAGCGCGGGCGGGACATCCCCCCCGAGCTCGGGGTCCTTCGCGAACACGAGGCCCACCAGCGCGCCCACGGCCTGCGCCACGGCGTCGTAGGCGAACGTCATGCCGACACGCGCCTCGTAGTCGTTCTGGTGCTCGCCCTCGAAGCGGGGGAGGTAGCGGGTACGCTTGCCGTCGTCCTGGATCGCCTCGGTGCCGGTCCGCATGTCGCGGACGAAGGTCCAGCGCGGCGCCATGGCGTCGTAGGCGGGACAGGTGTAGTTGGGGCGGTTGACGGCGGACTGGTCAGCCATGCACAGTGTTCCCCTGTAGCACGCAGAGCCCTGCGGAGACCTTCACTCGCACCAAGATAGGAACCGGCCACACACCCCGCTGGATCACGTTCACCCCACCGGCACGCGCACCGAGCCCCACGGCTGGTGCAGCGCCAACTCGTTGTACGCCAGCGCGCTCGCGTCCATTTGGTCCACGAACGCGCCGCTCGGGGCGAGCTCCATTTCGTCCAGGTACTGCTGGTTCCATTCGCCCTTAACGAGTCGCACATTCCCGGCCTGCCACTGCGCGGCGAACGGGTCTGCGCGAGTCGCCTTGTCGCCTGTCGCCGGCTTCGCCTTCACAGTGTACCCCTGCAGCCGGTTCACGGTGATCTGCGCGGACTCCTTGCCGCCAGACCCCGGCTCCTGCTCGACCACGATGGGGCACCCGGGGCCGTCGGCTGCCGCCGTCTGGTCCATCACGGCGTTCCGTTCCGCGGCCGCCCACTGGCCGAGGACGACGTGCTCCACGTAGGTGATCCCGTCCGCGCCGAGGGCAAGCTTGACCCCCGAGGACCGCTTCCCGGCGTCTTTGGTCCCCGCCTTGTCCCACCCGCGGACCCGACGCCGGATACCCACGGGCACCGCCGGCACGATCGGGACCTTGTCGCGGGGGAACATGTTCCCTGACCGCGGGGTGGGTCGGCACTGATAGAGGCCGGAGTAGGCATAGGGGCCGAGCACGACCGCGATCTTCCGGAGCTCTTCGAGGGGGTAGCGGTCCGGGCAAAGTGCCGCGCCGAACTCACGCCCCAGCGGGTCGTTCTCCTCGGCCTCCGCCGGCAACCGCACCACCGTCCAGCCGGCGCCCATCTCCGGGTGGCCCTTGATCCGGCCCACCAGGTCGTCGTGGTGCCAGGGTGTGACCCGGATCACAACCGCCGCACCGGGCTCTCGGCGGGTCCAGAGGTCCGACGTGAACCAGTCCCAGAGGCGCTCCCGGTACGTCAGAGACTCCGCCTCGAGCCGGTTCTTGATCGGGTCGTCTACGATGATGAGATCCGCGCCCTGACCCGCCACACCCGCCCCGACACCCACCGCACGCACCCCGCCCCCGTCCTCCGTCTCCCAATCCGCGGCCGTGTTCCGCTCGCTCGAGATCGGCACCCCGCGCGCCCGGACGAGGCGCCGAATCTTCCGGCTGAACTTCTCGGCGATGGTCTGGTTGTAGGCGGCGACGATGATCCGCAGGGAGGGGTCCATCTCCAGCCGGTACGCGGGGTAGCGGATCGTCCCCTGTTCCGTCTTGCCGTGTCGCGGGGGCATGAGCTCGATCAACTGCGTCAGTTCGCCCCGCGTGACCTGGTCGCACCGGGCCTGACTGTACCGCAGGTGGGGCCAGTCCCATTCCCATTCCGGCGTCGTGGCCTTGAGCCAGCCGTTGAACGTGGCGGTCTCCTTGGCCCGCGCCCGGCGCCGGAGTTCCAGTGCCGCCGCCGCTCGGATACGCAGCGACGGCACCGTCACGCGCCGAGCACCTTCCGCGGGTCCTCCCCGTTGGCGAGTCGGGCGAGTTGCTCGTCCGTGCAATCCAGGAGGTCGGCGTTCAGGTTGACCGAGCGATCCACGAAGAGGCCCAGGTGCTTCCCGAGGTCCACCAGCGCCGCCCGCTTGTCCGCAAGCTTGAACTTCACCCGCTTGACGTCCCGCGCATCCTCCCCGCGGCCCTCGACGTAGTCATCGACCGTCACCTCCTGCAGGGCGGCGGCCTGCTCGCGGGTCAGGGAGGCGAAGTCGAGGAATGGGTCGCCACCCGGAGTGGCGCGCATGTAGTCCGCCATGTTGGCGAACCCGATTTTGGCGAGCTCGGCGATCACCCGGTCCGCCGTCACCTGCGTCCGCTCGGCGCGCTTGTCCTGCGCAACTGCAAGAGCCGCCGCGATTTCGGGTTTCTTGAGGTTCTCCGATCCCGTGGAGTACGCGGTCTTTTCGCTGTACCCGGCGCGGATCGCCGCCTGCGTGGCGTTGAGGTCCACCAGGTACTCGTCCACGAAGCGCCGCTGTTTCGGCGTGAGCTTCTTGGCGCGCAACTCCCGGTCGGCACCCTGTTTACGCGGCTTCGTCATGCCTTCCTAGATAGCACGCGGCGGCGCGTTTCGCCGGATCACCTCGCGGCGTCGCGCCCTTCCGGTTCCGGGCGTGCAGGGCGATGCCGGCCCGGCGGACCGCGAGGGCGACGGCCGTGGCGCGCTGTTCGGGGCTCAGGCGGCGGTAGGGGACGCCGGGGTAGAGCTCGCGTTCAGCGAGGGCTAGGAAGTCGGGGCCGCGGTCCACCGGGCGCCTCACGCGGCCATCCGGGAGGGGTCGAGGTCCAGCCCGCAGACCCGGCAGACGGGGCGCTCACGGGGCTTGTCGGGGTCCGGGGTCCAGACGGTGCCCTCGGGGCACTCCCAGCAGCGCCACATCGTCGGGCGCGGCTTGCCGGTGGGCGCCTTCGGCTTCGGGGTCGTGGCGATCACCCGGATACCGCCCCGCGTCATGATGCGCCGCGTCTTCGGGCCGAGCTCGGCGGAGCGGCCGTAGCGGTCGAGTGTCGCCCGGGCACAGTGGAGGCGCCGGCTCATCCGGTCGATGGTCCAGAGGGGGTCGGGCCAGACGCGGGCGATCCACTCCCGTTCGGCGGGTGTGAAGACGCGCGGGGGCCGTCCGACGCGGGAGGGCTCGCGGCCGATCTTGGAGATCATGCGGGCACCCCCTTGACGGTGCTGCGGCAGGTCGGGCACGGCGTGGATTCGTCGCTGCTGTCGCGAGGCGCCCCGACCATGGCCTCCTCGGCGGACGCCGGGTACAGCCTCCCATTGGCCGCGCTCCGCACCATCCCGAACCCCCAGCACTCCGGGCAGTTCTCGTAGTGCCGGATCTCACACTGCGCGCAGACGCGGAACCGCGTGTCGCTCATGCTCCCCTCCGGTCGTAGTGCGTCACCGCCAGCGCCAACGCGGCGCGGGCGTGCTTCGTGATCCCGTACAGCACCCCCGGCGCCTTCTTCGTCCCCGGCGCCCCGAACCGATCCACCAGGGCTTGCCACACGTTCGCGTCCTTCGCCCGCGGGGAGTGGCACAGGTGGAGCTTCACGTCCAGCCGCGGGGTGAGCGTCACCCGCTCCGGCTCCGGCGTCGCCTGCTGGAAGCGGCCGATCCACACGCAGGTCGCGAAGATGTCCCGCCCCACCGGCATGCCGTAGGAGGCGACCATCTCGATCACGAGGTCCGCGGCGTGCGTGTGCAGACGCCCGAGGAGGGCGTCGTTCGGGTCGTTGCCCGCGTGCGTGGGCACGCCGTCCGCGCCGAGGAGGCACCAGCCGCTCTCCTCGGGTCCGGGGTCGATCGCCAGCACCGGGCGCGTCATGCCGCGTACCTCCGCCACGCGTCGTGGTCCCACGGGTCCTCCGGCATCGGGAGCCGCCACACCGTCGCGGCCCATGTCACTCGGCCCCCCAGCGGTAGGCAGGGGAGACTGGGCCGTACCGCTCCTCGACTCGGCCGGAGGGCGTCACCCGGAGGAGGACGCTCCGGTCGGCCGCCTTGCTGTCGCGCACGCGATGCTTTCGGCATGTCACCACCATCGTGTCGGGGTCCGCCAGGTCGCGCTCGCACTTCCCGGCTTGGTAGAGCGCCTTGAGGGTCGCGGGGGCCATCTCCACGTCGTGCCGCATCCGCCGCGAGAGCATGAGCACGATGTCCGCGTTTTCCTTGATCGCCGCCGACTCCCGGAGCCGGTCGAGCGACGGCGGGAGGTAGCGGTCGAACGGGTCCAGCGATTGCGTGATCTGCGAGGCGATCAGGATGGGCACCTCGTACTCCTGCGCCAGCGCCTTGAGTTGCCGCATGAAGGCAATCACCGCTTCCCGATAGGTGCGGAACCCGGCCACGTCGAGCTGGTGGAGGTGGTCGATCACCACGCACTGCGTCCCCGCCTCCTCGATGCCCCAGCGCACCCAGTCCGTCAGGTCGCCGATGTTGAGCGTGCGCTCCGGCACAAACTGCACGCGGGCATCCCGCGCCTGCTCGATCATCGTCTCGCCGATGCGGTCCTCCGCACCCGGCGGCAGATCAGACCAGCGGTTCTCGTTGACGGCCTCCCAGTCGTACCCGAGCGACCACGCGGCCCAGCGCCGCCGGCAGTCGAGCGGCTCGGTCTCGAGTGGCACGTAGAGCGTCCCGCGGCCTTGCCGCTGGAGGTCGTCCATCTCGGTCAGCAGGAAACTGGTCTTACCCTGCGCCGTCCCCGCGCCAAGCACCACCACGGAACCCGGCATGAGCGGGCCGAGGAGCTCCGCCAGCGAAGGCCAAGCGAAGCGGGGGAACACGCTGAAATCGAGCTTGCCCCGCTGGATCGCCTCCTCGACTTGCGCCGCGGCCATTGCGGCGGGCGAGGGCCGACGGACCGTCTCGCCATCCCGGACGATGCGGAGCAGGGGCTTCGCCTCCTGCCCGGCCTTCCGGTAGGCCGCGAGGTGCGCGAGGTAGTCCGGGTCCGTGTTCACGCACTCCTCCGGTCGGTCAGGCGAGCGGCGGCGCGGCGCATGACCTCGCGGGCGCGTTGGCATCGCTCATCGTGCTTGGCCCAGTAGGGGTCCCCTTCGGGGGCCGTCAGATCCACCCCGTCGAAGTAGGCGGCCCAGAGCCACCGCACCGCAGCGCCCTCGTGGTAGGCGGCCCACGTGAGGGCGTCCCAGACGTTCGGGTCGCGCTCCCCGCGGGCACATTCCTCGAACCACGCGACGTTGGCCGGGTAGCCCTCGGCGAGCTCGGGCGAAACCGGCATCACCACCCGGCTCACGAGGCCGCCCGGAAGAACGCGGGGTTGGGCGAACCGTCGTCCAGGTACGGCCGAACCGGCAGGTGGTCCCGGTAGGAGCTCGCGAAGTTCTCGGGGCCGAACTTGGCGTTCCCCCCATCGAGCCAGGAGCCCAACGCGGCGAGTGTGGCGTCGACCCCCACGGCCTCCACAACCGGCTTGAGCGCCTTCCCGAGCCGGCCGGGATTCGGCTCCCCCGCGCTCAGGCGCCAGCGGTCCACGCACCGAGCTACCCAGTTCGGGGGGGCGTCGGCGCCAGCCGACGCAGGGCGCTTCCGGCGTGCGCGAGAACCAGTAGTTACTTCTGGTTCTGGTTCTGGATATGGTATTCGGGGTTTTTGATCCCGTTTTGTTGGCGGTTTGTCGTCTGTTTGTGGTGACACACCACGATCAAACTCCGCGTCGTTCTCGCCACCCCTCCGGGCCCTCTGTCGCTTCTCCCGAATGTCCAGCATTCGCTCGCGCTCGCGCTGCAACCGCTTGTTCTGTCGGCTGTTGGGGTCGCCCTCCATGACCGGGAACAGGCCCTCGATCTCCTTCCACGCCTTCCGCCAGCGGGCCGGGGTGAGCTTCCGGACGAGTCGGGAAAGCATCGTCGGACTCGCAGGAAGCGCGATCGACAACCACTGAAAATCTAGGAGGCGTCTGGCTGCGAGTTCTGCATCCGCACTGAGCAATTCCCAGTCGGCCAGGGCGTCCCGCGGGTGCCATGGGTAGTACGGATCCTTGGTCGAGGCGTGCTTCTTCTTCACGGGCATCAGTCTCCCCGGTGGGGTGGGAGCAGGACGGACAGGAGGAGGCCCGCCCCGGCCAGGGTGGCGCCGAGGGCGCGGTCCACGAGCAGGAGGGCGAGCCCCACGGCGATGGCGATCGCAGTGGCCCGCCGCAAGAGGCGCAGGGTGCGGGGGCTCACCGGCGGTCCCATCGGCGGTACTGGACGAGGAGCCAGACGAGGAGGCCGACCGCGACGAAGATCGCGAGGTGCCAGTCCCCGAGGGGGGTCTCATCGGGGCGCTGGCCGCCAATTCGGGTGACCCGGACGGAGTCGATGGCGCCCCCCTTGGGGGCGCGGTACTGGACGTCGTCGCCGTCCTTGAGGGTGGCGACGGCCTCGGCGAAGGTGTCGACCTCAGCCACGGGGCACCCCCGTGGGGCGGCGGCGCCCGCGGACCGCCCGCCGCGCTTCGGCCAGCACGTTCTCGTAGGCCATCTCCAGCGCCTCCTCGTAGGACAGGCCGTACTCGGCCTCTGCGTCTCGCTTCAGCTTCCGAGGGTCCGCGTAGGCGGCGATCCTCCGGAGCGTCTCCAGGTCCTGCTCCGCCCGTGATCTCCTGGGCGCGACCGGGCCAACTCCCAGCCTGCTACTAGTCGACGCGCCCGGTAGTAGTTCGCCTGCCCCTGTCGCGCCGAGGTGCTCGCTCGCGTAGCAGGGCAGGCCGTTCGGCTCCAGGCAGGTGCAGCGCGCGGTGGCGGTCATCGAGCGGCCCCTCCGTGCTGGTCACCCGGGAGCCGGACGGGCGAGGGCGTGTCGAGCGGCGGCGTGATCGCGGCGGCGGCCTCGCCCGGGTGGATGGCGCCGTCACAGCGGATGCAGGCCCACCCGCCGGCGGGGGTGCGCATGGGGCGCGGCTTGGCGCAGGCGCAGGGGGCGCGGGTCACTTCGTCCCCCAGTTAGTGCCCGCCGGCGCATTCGACCGGAGGTGGTAGTGACGGACGTCCACGGCCGCGGCAAGGTCGTTGAACTTCCGGATCGCGTTCTGGAGCACTTGTTCGGCATGGTCCCGTGCGTTCTTCCGAGACACCACCAGGTCACGGGCTTCATCGAGGCGCTTGAGCAGCTCGTCCATGGTGAGGATGGAGAGCTCTTCCTTCTCGACTTCGGGCGTCATGCGTCGCCTCCCTCGCTCCCGGGGTACTCGGGGTGCTTCGTCTGCATGTGCCGGGCGAGGTTCTGGAAGCTCCGCTTGCAGCAGGGGCAGGCGCCGG